>JANQDY010000054.1 GCA_028278625.1 Thermodesulfobacteriota bacterium | reverse complement strand
TAGACCTGAGGAGGTGATTGCGGGCCTGCTGGAAAATATCTTTCGCATAAAGAACGTACTGGATGCGGTCATCGCGGTGGTGGCCCTGGCAACGGTCCTGGCAGTCATTCTGGTATTTGCCCTGTCCTTGAGGCTCAGGCAACGGGAGATTCAGACGATTTTCAGAATCGGCTGCAGCCGTTTGACAATTGTAAAATTGTTGGCCGCGGAAATGATCATTATTGCTATGGCCAGCGCCTTCCTTTGCGCGATCCTTATGGTTACGGTCCATCATGTATCGCACGATCTGGTTCGAATGTTGTTTGTGAGATAGGATATTGGTTATGGAGGTGAAAAATGAAACGCAAAAAACCATTCTCAATCTACAATCTGCGGAGGTTCGGTTGGATGCTCCTCCCCATGCTGGTGATTTTCGTCTATTCCATAGAAAACATTTCAGCCGCCGGGCCGCTCAATGTCTACGTGGTCAACTATCCCCTGAAGTATTTTGCCGAACGCATCGGCGGCGAATACGTGAAGGTGACGTTTCCCGCGCCACCGGATGTCGATCCGGCCTACTGGAATCCAAGCGTGGCCGACATATCCGCTTACCAGACGGCGGATCTTATCCTCATAAACGGCGCCGGATACGCCAAATGGGTAAATAAGGTCAGCCTGCCACGCTCCAGGATGGTCGATACGTCCAAACGGTTCAAGGATCAATACATCACCACAAAGGATGTCACGACCCACAGTCATGGTGCTGAAGGGAAACATGCACATGAGTCCCTTGCCTTTACCACCTGGCTGGATCCGAAGCTGGCGGCCTTACAGGCGGAAGCCGTTTCGAAAGCCCTCTGTCGAAAACGTCCTGAATTAAAGGATGTGTTTAGCGGAAATCTTAAATCTTTGAGAAAGGACCTGATGGCCCTTGATCAGGAAATTGAAGCAATTGTCAAGAAAACCCCATCAACGCCGTTAATTGCCTCCCACCCGGTATATGACTATCTTGCCAGGCGATATGGGCTCAATCTGGAAAGCGTCCATTGGGAACCCGATGAAGTGCCGGGCAATGAACAATGGCAAGCGCTCAAGATACTTCTGAAACATCACCCCGCAAAATGGATGATCTGGGAAGGGACGCCTGTTAAGAAATCAGCGGATCGACTAAAGGCCATGGGCGTCAAAAGCCTGGTCTTTGATCCATGCGGCAATGTCCCTGGAAAGGGGGATTTCTTGACGGTCATGCGGAGCAATGTCGAGAACCTCAAATCGCCGTTCAAACAGGCCTCAACGCATCCGTGAATAGCCATGCCGGAACCGCCATCAAAGAGCAAAAGAGCTGCTTCCAGCCTGTTTCCCTATCTCCTGCTGCTGGTGCCGCCCCTCTGCTGGGGAGGGAATGCCGTGGTGGCACGGGGGGTGGTGGACGTGGTCCCTCCCGTCAGCTTGGCGTTTTGGCGCTGGGTTTTGGCATTTTTCATTTTGATCCCCTTCACCCTCGGGCATGTGAAACGGGACTGGAAAACAGCCATGAAGTCATGGAAGTGGCTGCTGGTCCTCTCCCTGTTAGGGGTCAGTTGTTTTAATGCGCTTTTGTACACCGCGGCCCACACCACCACCGCCATCAACGTGGCCTTGATGCAGACCGTGATGCCCGCCATGATTATCCTCTTAACCTGGGCCGTTTTCAAAGAGCGGATTTCGTGGATTCAGCTTTTGGGGGTTCTGGTCTCCATGGGAGGTGCGTGCCTTCTGGTGCTGCGCGGCCAGCTACTGATTCTGCTGAATCTGGAACTGGTGAAAGGGGATGTGCTCATGCTTATCGCCGTCTTCATCTATGCCCTTTACTCGGCCCTTTTGAGAAAGCGGCCGTCCATTCATCCTTTGAGTTTTTTGGTGCTGACCTTTGGCTGGGGGGGGCTGATGCTCCTGCCGCTTTATGTGTGGGAACTGATAACGGTGGGGCACTTTTCCCTGAACCTGGCCGCCATTATGAGCATTTCCTATGTGGCCCTCTTTCCCTCCATCGTGGCCTATTTCTGCTGGAACCGGGGCATTGAACTGATCGGGGCCAACCGGGCCGGGCTTTTCACCTATCTTGTGCCGGTGTTTGCCTCGGCCATGGCCATTCTGTTTCTGGGCGAGCGGCTGCACGCCTACCACGTGACGGGGATGACCCTGATTCTTCTGGGAATGGTGATCTTCAACCGCAGGGGGGCGTAAAGCGGTTCACCCCCCATTTGGTGAAAGCGAAACTACTCAATCACATGTATGTTCTTTTTGGCGCACATTTCCTTTAGTATTTTGGGCCACACCGTGGCGCTCACTTCTCCAAGGTGCGCTTTTTTGAGCAGGGACATGAAGGTCCTGGATTGGCCGATCCCGCCGCCGATGCTGAGAGGTATTTCATTGTTGAGCACCGCCTGATGGTACGGCATTTCCAGAAAATCGAGCTGATTGGTTATTTCAAGCTGTTGTTTCAATGTCTCGGCGTTGACCCGGACCCCCATGGATGTCAGTTCGTGACGCCTTCGAGTGATCGGATTCCAGACCAGAATGTCACCATTTAGACCGTGCATGGGCCGTCCGTCTTCTGAAACCGTTTCCGTAACCCAGTCGTCATAATCGGCGGCCCGCAGTTCATGGGGGTACCCGTCCGCAAGGGTCCATCCGATACCGTAAATGAAAATGGCTTTATATTCCTTTACGATTTTTGTTTCCCGCTCTTTTCGGGGGAGATCCGGGTATCGGGCCAGCATGTCTTCCGCGTGCAGAAAGGTGAGTTTCTCGGGCAAATCCTCGTATCTGTCGGTTTTAAGCTGGGGAAACAGGGTGTGCAAATGGGTCTCGGCACCTTTGATCACCTTCCATATTTTTTCCACCACCTCTTTGAGCAAGGAAAGGTTTCGCTGTTCCTCGGTGATGGCCAGTTCCCAGTCCCACTGGTCCACATAGGCGCTGTGATCGTGATCCAGAAAGTAGTCCTTGCGAATGGCGCGCATATCCGTCAAAAGTCCCTGCCCGGTCTTCATGCCGAACTGTTTGAGGGCCACCCGTTTCCATTTGGTGGCGGCCTGCACCACCTGTGCATCGATGGGATTTTTTTCGTTGTCGTTTGAGATGTGAAACTGAATGGGCGTTCTGGAACCGTCACGGTCCAGGTAGTCATTGACACCGCTATCCACATCAACGATGAGAGGGACGGTGACCCGGATAAGATTCAGTTCACGGCACAGGTTCTCCTCGATGTAGTCCTTGGCCGCATAAAGGGCCAGCTGTGTTTCCCTGGGATTTAATAAAGAACGATAATCATCGGGCAGGATGCGTTCGATGTCTGCATAATCCCCAATGCCGGGACCGGCGAGATCCGCTTCTTTTTCTTTCATCGATGTCCTCCTTTCGGGACTCCCAACTGAATGGATAAAATGTGATGATCACGAAACCTTTTAGCTGTTCTGAAAAAACACTCCATGAGGCAGTATCACTAAATAAAGCATCCGTCAATGCACAAAAAAATCCCCCATCTCCCTTTGCTTGATATGAAACTTCTTTCAGAAAGGGATTGGATGGAGGATTTCTATGAATGTGAATTAATTTTAATTGATGATCGACAGACTATTTCTTGTCGATCATCTCGATGGTCTTGGGCTTGGTGTCGCCGACCTGGCAACTGTTGCGCATTCAGGTGGAAATGCCCATTTTGGGCAGAACATAGGCCTGAAGCAGCACCCACACGGCAATGACCGCAAGTATTATCCAGATGCTCATGTTGTTACCTTCCTTTTTAGGGGTTGAGGCTTCCATAACATGTTTATTCCTTGTTGTTTTAGTAGCAGCCCCCGGCTGCCGGATCATCCCGCTCAAGAAAAACCGCCGCGTGCGCCGCAGGAGGGGGCGGCTGAAGGCCCACCGAGATCCAGGCCGGAGCCGGACCCGCCTTGGCTAAAGACGGAGAGTTGCTTTTCACCTTCCTCCGCTCCACAGGAAGGGCAGGGGCCTTTGTCTTCACCGTTTGAACGGAAACAGAGTGTTTCGTAGAGGTTTCCGCACTTCTTGCATTTAAACTCGTATATGGGCATGCTTTTCCTCCCTCATAATGTGAATGTTATTATCTCTAGAGACCGAAAAACCCGAAAGGTTACGCTTTTTTTGGGGGTCCCGCGCTAAATCAGAAGTTAATTCCTATTCCCCAATCCGCAATCCCGAACTAAACAATTGCCACCGGCCGCACCCATCCTGCGCTGGCGTTTTTGATCTTAATGGGGAAACAGCAGACCTTGAAACCGAAGGGCTCGGGTATGGCGCTAAAATTGGCCATTTTTTCCATGTGACAGTAGCCCGTTTCAATGCCCGCAAAATGCGCCTCCCATATGACCGCGGGATTTCCCGTTTTTTTGAATTCTTCGGCCAGAAAGGGCAGGGGCCGGTCCCAGCTCCATGCATCGATGCCCGTCACCCGAACCCCTTTTTCGGTCAGGAAAAGGGTGCTTTCCCGGTCCATGCCGGCACCCCGGGTGAGATATTTCTCGGTTCCCCAGGCGTCATCGGCACCCGTTTGAATCAATACGATATCCAGTGGTTTCAGGTCATAGCCGATGCGGTCGAGTTCGTCTTGCACGTCCCTTGCCGTTATCCGTTCGCCGTCGGGTTTGTGGCGAAAATCCAGGAGAACGCCGTCGCTGAAACACCATTTGAGAGGGATTTGATCGATGGTCAGGGCCTTTTTGCCCCGGTCCATTGTTGGATGGTAATGGTAAGGCGCATCCAGATGGGTTCCTGAATGGGTGGTGAGAGTGATTCTCTCAAGGGCCCAGCCCAGGCCGTCAGGGAGGTCTTTCCGCGAAAGACCCGGGAAAAACTGCTCCATCTGATGGGCCCCCTCTTGGTGGTCCACATATTCCACTTGCGGCACCATCATGGGAGGATCACTTGGGAGATCCGGTTCAATACTGAGGCTCAAATCGATGATTTTTGACTGCTCCATGGGTTCCTCCTGTCAAGAAAACCGCTTTGGTACTGGCGCTTTTGGCGCCACATGTGCTATAAACCGAGTGTTTTTTGAATAAAGAACAATCGGGTATATCTGTTTCACGGCCAAAAAGCGTATAAAATAGACCGTCTCAAGTCAATACCGAACAGGAGGGCAAGTTGTTCATGAACCGAATGAAGAACCATGTTGTGGGAAATACCGTCCAACTCATAAAGTCGGCCATCGCTGCTTTTTCCATTCTGGGGGTGACCTTGCTCTCCATATCCTGTGCGGATCTTCGGGAAGAATTTGACCCCTCCAAATGGCAGTACCGCCCCGTTCCCAATATGCCCCCTTCCTGGGAAAATGATTATGGCCGTCCCCCCATGGGCTATGATGGAGCGGAGCCCTTTCAATAGCAGGTTGTTATTGCCGATGCATTTTCGGTCGGTCAAGGGCGGCTTGAGTTTGCTTTGGATCATGCTTCTGGCCGCTGTTACGGTCTTGGGGCAGGGATGTGCCAAAGATGCCAAGAAGCCCGTTAAGGTCATTGGAATACCGGATCAGACTATGCCGGCCCGGACCGGCTATTCGATCCAGATGGGTGCTTTTCAGCACCTGGAAAACGCCGTCGCCTTAACCCGGTCTCTCGCAAGCCGGGGTATCAATGCCTACTATTTTCGTACGAAGCAGGGTCTGATAAAGGTGCGTTTCGGCGATTTCCCTTCTCTGGTGGAGGCCAAAAGGCACGCCAACCATCTGGTTCGCACAGGCACCATTGACGAATATTATATTGTGCCGCCCAACGCCCGTGCGGCCTACCCAAAAAGCGGCGAGACCGAACAAGTTGAGCTGAGAAATGAGATTGTGGATACGGCCCGCCGTTTTATCGGTCTCCCTTACCGCTGGGGAGGATCAACGCCTGAGCGCGGATTTGACTGCAGCGGGCTGGTGATGGCGGTATACCATTTAAACGGCATCACCCTTCCACGGACCTCGATGGAGCAATATCACATGGGAAAGGCCCTTTCAAAAGATGCCCTGTCACAAGGAGACCTGGTCTTTTTTGATACTGCCGGCGGAAATCGGGTTTCCCATGTGGGAATCTACGTGGGAGACGGAAAATTCATTCATGCGCCGGGAAGGGGCAAGACCATTCGTACCGATTCCCTTTCAAACACCTATTATGCGCCCCGCTACAAAGGGGGGCGGAGTTGCCTCTGATCAACATCTCTTCCTAAATAGTCGCGAATGCCGTTTTTATTGGTTTTTAAAACATATGGTGCAATTAAGACATAATCCTATGTTCCGCTTTCTGATGGTGCTGACCATCAGTTCCACCATCGGCCTTCAGGCCTGGATGATGCTGTTTAACAATTTTGCTGTGGAACAGGTTCATCTCACCGGGGAGCAGGTGGGCATGATCCAGTCGGTCCGGGAAATCCCGGGGTTTCTGACACTGCTGGCCGTGTTTGTGATGTTGGTGATCAAGGAACACCGCCTTTCAGCCATTTCCATCCTTCTTCTGGGGACGGGACTTGCAATCACCGGTTTCTTTCCCTCTTATGCCGGGTTGATGCTGACAACGGTGCTGATGAGCTTTGGATTTCACTACTATGAAACCACCAACCAGTCATTGACCCTTCAGTATTTTGACAAACATCAAAGCCCCTTGATCTTCGGCCGCCTGCGAAGCATTGCCGCAGCTTCGAGTATTGGTATCGGCATTTTCATCCTTCTCATATCCCGTCTGTTGAGTTTCAAGGGGACCTATCTATCCGTCGGGGGATTGATCGTGGCCGCGGGACTCTGGGCCTTGACACGGAATCCCGTGGATAAGAATATCGTTCCCCAGCACAAACGGATGATTTTCAAAAAAAAATACTGGCTCTATTATTTCCTGACGTTTATGGCCGGTGCCAGGCGACAGATCTTCATGGCATTTGCAGTGCTGCTCCTGGTGAGAAAGTTCAACTTTTCGGTACAGGAGGTGACGGCACTTTTCGTCATCAACAATATCATCAATTACTTTTTGAGCCCCATGGTGGGAAAAAGCATTGTGCGGTTTGGTGAACGGAAGGTTCTATCGCTGGAGTATTTCAGCCTCTTTTTCATTTTTCTGGCCTACGCGGTTGTGGATTCAAAAATCGTGGTGTCCGTTTTGTACATACTGGACCACGTTTTCTTCAATTTTGCCATTGCCATCAGGACTTATTTTCAGAAAGTGGGTGACCCGAAGGATATCGCGCCCAGCATGGCGGTGGGGTTTACCATCAACCATATCGCGGCCGTGTTTTTGCCGGCACTGGGAGGGATCCTCTGGATGGTGGACTATAAAATCCCTTTCCTGGCCGGAGCAGGCATGAGTCTTGTGAGCCTCGCGGCCGTCCAGAAAATCCGAGTGCCTGCAGGAGGATAGCGTCCCCAAAAAAGCCAATATCGCATACCGGGTGGCATCCTCTCTTAGGGAAGAATTGACAAAACCGAGATGGCCGGATCACCATCCGCCAACCTGTTACCATTTTGAATCGTTTTCATGGCCCATCCAGGGCTGCCCTCACTGCTTTTGCCAGCTTTCCCCTATGGAGAGGCTTCAATGCAAATCCTTTGATTCCGATTTCTTTTGCTGTCTTCTCATTAATGGTATCACTGTGACCCGTACAGAGCAAAATAGGAATATCCTTCCGCACTTTTATCAACTCGGCTGCCAGTTGATCTCCTGACATGAAAGGCATTGCCATATCGGTGAATACCAAATCGAAGTCAGCGGGGGACGATTGGAATCGTTTGAGTGCGGCCAAACTGTCGGTCATTCCAAAAACAGTATAACCCAGACCTTCCAGCATTTGGCGTACCATTTTGACGATCAATGGATCATCATCCACCAGAAGAATTCTTTCATTTCCATTGGGCCAT
Organism: Thermodesulfobacteriota bacterium; assembly: GCA_028278625.1. The sequence goes on along the minus strand of JANQDY010000054.1, from coordinate 1,699 downwards.
TCACCTTCATTTTCTTCAGCGGGCGGTACTTCATTCTCAATTTTAGGAAACAGGATTTCCACCGTGGTTCCTGTGCCAACGGCGCTTTTTATATGGATTGCCCCGCCACATTTCTTGACGAGCCCGTAAACAACCGCCAATCCCATGCCGCTACCCGCACCGAACGCTTTTGTGGTGAAATAGGGTTCTAAAACCATTTCCAGAATATCGGGTGCAATGCCCTCGCCCGTATCTCTAATTGACAATTTGACAAAGCTCCCAGGCGTCAAATCCTCATAGATGAACGCGGACTGTTCATTCAGGATTACCGGTTGGAGGCTCACCTCAAGCACACCGCCTTTTTCTTTCATGGCATGAGCGGAGTTGGTGCAAATATTGATCAAAATCTGATGGATTTCAGTGGGATCGCCCAGGGTCACCAGGGGTTCGGACGGGATGTTCTGTCGAATATCAATCATGGCGGGGATGGAGGCACGCATTAATTTGAGCGACTCTTTAACAATCCTATTGATCTCTAAAGGCTTCAGTGGGGTCATGGTTTTTCGGGCGAAACTGAGAATCTGTCGGACCACTTCTTCTCCCCTTAAGGAAGCGGTGCGGATTGCCTTCAATGACTCTTTTGCAAGGCTCAAACGGGGCACATCTTCAATGGCCAATTCAGCATTTCCAAGGATTATCGCCAATACATTGTTGAATTCGTGGGCGATGCCGCCGGCCAATGTGCCAATGGCTTCCATTTTACGAGAGTGAACAAGTTGCGCTTCGAAATCCATACGTTCTTTAAAGAGTTCGTCGATTTCATCTTTTATTAACTTCAGAGATTGATATATAAAATAAAGTGGATGACCCTCCTCGAATTGGACATCGTAGGTTATGCCCTCTTCTTCCCAGTTGAGATTACCGATAAAAGCAGTCAGTTTTTCAAAATCTCTATGTTCAACACGAATGGACTCACTTGTATCTATGAAAGCGTTATTCCTTAAACCATCTTTTGATCTACTGTCTCTGATTAATTCAAATGCATGGTCAATATCTTTTGCGATTTTTATTTTGAATGGAAGAAATGGCTTCGCTAAATTCAAAGCAGCTTTCATATATGTACCGGTTCCGTACATGATATACATTTCCAAAGGATTCTGGCCAGCCCATTTCTTTAGTGATCTCATATATTCTTTTCTGGCAAGGCGGGTTCCTCCTTCCAGTTTCCTTGAATCAACAACGATATATTTTAAATCACCGTCAGGAATGGCTGATTTTACTCTAGAACGAACCATGTCAGTGAGCGGCACATGTTCAGCTTCCAAGCGTCCTTTTGATGTTGAATGAAGAATGCAACGATCGATTAATACAGCGGTGTTTGAAAAAGTAGGCGTTATGATATCCCATTCATCTTCGAATAAAAGCTCAACAGGTGACAGGTAATCTTTTGAAATGCTATTAAAATTATTTAGATCTATTGGTGAAATATCGGTATCATGAATGTCAATTTTGATTGTATTCAATAAATAATTTATTGAATCAATGTAATTCTTCCTAATATGCATAGATCCGAGACTTGTTTTAAAACGTCGACCTATGTTAACGGCTATAGATAAATGAATGTAAGCGATCACGGGGTAAATTACCCGTGTGATATCCAAGCCAGGTCTGGCTTCTGTTCTTTGAAATAGGCTCGCATAGCATCAACCAAGACCGGAAA
>JANQDY010000052.1 GCA_028278625.1 Thermodesulfobacteriota bacterium | reverse complement strand
TTTCCGGTCTTGGTTGATGCTATGCGAGCCTATTTCAAAGAACAGAAGCCAGACCTGGCTTGGATATCACACGGGTAATTTACCCCGTGATCGCTTACTGAAAAGGCACTGGCACTTCGCGTTGTGCTAATGCTTCATTGAATCGGGTTAGAGAATTTTGTGGAATCGGAAGCATAGTTCTATATCGACACTGAGATGAATAGGTAATGGTGATTATGCAGCACTTTTTCTAGGCAGGAGCATAGAGATAATCGGCTTGTGGGTCAAGCAAAAAGAATTTAACTATTAGCGGGGAGATTTAGGAAAGCGGTCGTACCGTAAGCCACATGGCGATTTCCAGTGTTCGGGTTTTGTCTTGACAAAAGATCAAGGTTTCCATAAAAGAATATTCCAATTTGAAATATTCTATATTCCATTTTTGAAGGAAGCAGACATGAAAGGGAAAAACAACAGGATTGAAAAGCATTTGTTCATTGTGGGGGTTCTGATCCTCTGGGCGGTCCTCGCCCCCATTTCTGGGGCAGAGGCATCCGATACGGTGACCGTATTTGCCGCCGCATCAACCACCAACGCCATGAGGGATATCGCGGACCTCTACAGGACAAAGCATAAGGGCCGAATTCGGTTTTCCTTTGCCGCCTCTTCAACCCTGGCCAAACAGATCGATAATGGGGCGCCTGCGGACATCTACCTTTCCGCCAACCGGAAATGGATGGATTACCTGGCATCTGAAAAGCTGATTTCGCCGGGAAGTCGGGTTGACATCTTGGGAAACCGCATCGTGCTGGTGGCTCCCCTTGAGAGCCCTTGCGAACATATTCCCGTGGCGCCCGGTTTTCCATTGGTTGATTATCTTGGCAATGGCCGGCTGGCAATGGGGGATCCGGAACACGTTCCGGCGGGAATATACGGAAAGGAAGCCCTGATGAAGCTGAATATCTGGCCGTCGATCAAAAGCAAGGTTGCGGGAATGAAGGATGTGCGGGCCGCCCTCATGATGGTTGAGCGCGGTGAGGTGCCGTTGGGGATCGTCTATTCCACCGATGCGGCCATTACGGATAAGGTTCGCGTTGTGGGCGCGTTTCCGCCTGGAACCCATTCCCCCATCGTCTATCCGGTGGCCGTGGTTGCGGATCGCGTAAGGCCGGCAGTGAAGAAATTCATGGCCTTCCTCCGGTCCCCGGAAGCAACGGCTGTTTTTGAACGGTACGGTTTCAAGGTGCCGTAGGGGATATGTTCGAATTGACACCCATGGAGTGGGAGGCGCTCCGCTTAAGCCTTTGGATCTCCCTTTGGGCGGTTCTGGTCAGCCTCCCCTTCGGCATTCTGGCGGCCTGGATCCTTGCGCGGCTCCGCTTTCCGGGAAAAAGCTTTTTTGACGGCATCCTCCATCTCCCCTTGGTTCTCCCGCCGGTGGTGACGGGGTATGTGCTTCTGGTGCTTTTCGGTCGAAAAGGGCCCCTGGGCGCATTCCTTGAGGCCCATCTGGGCATCACCCTGGCATTTAACTGGAAAGGGGCGGCCCTTGCCGCTGCGGTCATGTCCTTTCCACTTCTGGTGCGGGCGGTGCGCCTCTCCATGGAGAGCGTGGACCAGGGGCTTGAGGCGGCGGCCCGGACCCTGGGGGCGGGACCGGTTACGGTTTTTTTCACCGTCACCCTGCCGCTGGCAATCCCCGGCATCATCAGCGGCTTGATCATGGCCTTTGCCAGGAGTCTGGGGGAGTTCGGCGCCACCATCACCTTTGTCTCCAACATTCCCGGCGAAACCCGTACGCTCCCCCTGGCCCTCTATACCCTCACCCAAATGCCCGACGGCGAAACCGGGGCCCTCAGGCTGTGTCTGCTTTCAATTACCCTGGCCATGCTGGCCCTCCTTTTTTCGGAAGTGGCGGCCCGCAGGTTTACAGGGAAGATGAAAGGATAGGTGGTTTTGAAGATTCGTGTAAAACGACGGCAGGGGAATTTCACCGTTGATGCGGCCTTTAACGGGGAGCCATCAGGGGTGACCGCCATTTTCGGACCTTCCGGGGCCGGCAAAACCTCCGTCATCAATATGGTTGCGGGCCTCCTGAAACCGGATGAGGGCCGGGTGGCCGTAAACGGATGCGTGCTCTTTGATTCAAAAAACCGCATCGACCTTCCACCTGAAAGGCGCCGGATCGGGTATGTTTTTCAGGACGGGCGCCTTTTGCCCCATCTGTCGGTGAAAAAAAACCTGACATACGGAATGAAACGCACCCCTTTATCACTTCGGTATGTGACCCTTGAAAAAGTGGTGGAACTCCTGGGTATCGGGCATCTGCTCTATCGCAGACCGGCAAGGCTTTCAGGGGGAGAAAAACAACGGGTGGCCATCGGACGGGCCCTGTTGACCAGTCCGTCCCTCCTGCTCATGGATGAACCGCTGGCATCCCTGGACCCGGAGCGCAAGAGGGAGGTCCTCCCCTTTATCCTGCAAATGTCTCGGGCGTTTTCAATCCCCATTTTGTATGTGACCCATGCCATGGATGAAATCCTTCATCTGGCCGATCAGGTGGTGCTTTTGGAGGAAGGGCGGGTCAGCGCAGCAGGACCCGCTAAGGAAATCATGACCGGACCTTACGGTGGGACCCTTTCATTGGCCGGGGGATCTATGGGAGCCTTCGAGCCGGCCACAGGATCCGGCCGTTTTTGATGTTCACCACGCCTTTGCGGTTGATCCTGACATCGGGCAGAAAATCATTGGGAATAAAAATGAAGGTGTAGAGGGGGTCGTGGAATTTGAACCCCCGCTTCGAGAGAAATTCCTGAAGATCGTTGTCCTTATCCGCCAATTCCTTAAAAGGCCTCTCCGACATCATCCCTCCCAGAGGGAGCGGGAACTCATAAGCCGTCTTTCCTTTTTCCACTGCCACGATCCCTCCGCCCATTTCAAGCACCCGGTTAACCGCCATGGCCATGGCTTCCGGTTGTCGGCCCATGACGACGATCTCGGCGGCGGTGTTGAAGGTGGAAGCGATGCCGTCCACCTTGTCGGCAAACCCCTTTAAAATGCCGTTTGCCACCCATCTTCCGCGCCGGTTCAAAGTGGCGACCAGGCTGAACCCCTCTTTCAAAGGAACGTCCACGTAACCGTTTTGCACGGGGAATTGCATCTCCTCCACCCGTGTAATCACCGGATTGATGAATTTGACCACGGGAAATGGAACGGTTTGCCCGTTGCTTTTTCCATTTATGGGGATTCTGAAATAATCCGCCTTTGCGAACCCGTCGCATCGAATTTGGGCCGTTTCCGGTAAAAAGCGATGCCAATCTATTTTGGGGAAAGGGCTGAGAAGGGCTCCTTTTTGGGCCATGATCCGCCCTTTTGAGATGACGGTTTCCGGGGTGGGGTTTCGCAGATCCGCCAGCACCAGGATGTCCGCGTCCCTTCCCGGAGCAATACCGCCGATCCGGTCTTCGAGGCCGAAGTAGACCGCGGGATTAAGGGTCACCATGCGGTAGGCCGCCACCGGATCGATCCCTTCCTCCATGGCGATTTTAACGAGGCGGTCGGTCATCCCCCAGTTCAGTTGGAAGGCGGGGGTGGAACCGTCCGTTGTGAGCATGACGCGACAGACGGAAAGAGGGGCTTTTTGAATCCCCTTTAAAAGGGTTCTCAAATCCTGCCTGAGGGAACTGTGCCGCAGCATCACATGGAGACCCAGCCTCAGCCGTTCCAGGACCTCTTGATCATTGATGCTTTCGTGACAGGACTCAACCCCCGCCCTGGAGATGACAGCCAGTTTTTCATATTTGGCGCCGGCGGTGTGGCCGTCAACGCGTTTTCCGAGACGTCTGGCAAAGCGTATAAGGTTCAATATTTTGGGGTTGCCCTCCAACAACTCATGCCATCGGGTGATCTCTCCGACGGAGAGCACCAAGGGGTTTCCAAGCAGTCTTTTGAGGTTCTCTTCCTTAAAGAGCGCGGCTTCGTCTTCCATGGGTGTTTGCGGCATGAGGCGGACAAACCAGAAGAACTTTATGGGCATGAAGGTGAGTGCATCCATGAACGCCTCGAACCGGTCAACGCCCATGAGCAGGAAGAAGGTGAGATCGTCGCACACAAGGGTGGTGGTTCCCAGCCGGCAGGCTTCCTCACCGAATGACAGGGGGTTGTAGGTGTCCCACGGATGGCAGTGGGGCTCCACGTAACCGGGAACGAGCGTTTTTCCGGTCATGTCGAGACGGATGGTCTTCTGTCCCAGGGAACCGGTGTCCGGTCCCACATCGTATATTTTCTCTCCCTTGACCGCCACATTGGCCTCAAGGATTTCACCGGTGTAGACATTCAGGACCCGTCCCCCCTCGAGAAACAGATCCGATCTGGTGTTATCTTTTTTCATGAAATCTTCCTATTATGCTTTTCGAAAACCATCAAAAGGGGCCCGAGGGTGGGTGGATAATTTCTTTTTTCATCATGAGGGCACTCTGCCCCTTCTCATAGAAACAATCCTTTATGCCCACCGGTGTAAACCCGTGCCGTTTAAAAAGCGTCTGCGCGTGCAGGTTCAAAACCCCCGTGTGAAGTATCAGAACTTCCACCCCCAGTGTTTCCGCCAGCCGTAGAACGGCCCGCATCAACTGCTCCCCGATGCCGCAATGGCAATGTTTGGGTGTCACCGCAATGGCCAAGAGTTCCGCGATCCTGACCGAACCCTCCCACCCTTGGTTCATGCCCAGCATCACGAATCCGACGGGCCGGTCATCCAATAAAGCGACCAGGGTTTCGGCATACCCTGAAAGGAACCATCTCGGCAGCACCGTTTCATAGGGGCCGTACTGATCAAACACCTCGCCGCTCAGGGCCGCGATGAACGGCGCATCATGATGCCCTGCGGACCGGATCTTAACGGGTTGCGGCGGTTTCACCCTTGATTGCGACGCTCACTTTGTAAAGGGTTGTGATGACCAGCGTGCCCAGGCAATAGATGCCCAGGGACACGCAAAGTTCCACCCATGAGGGCGGGTATTCCATGATCCGGCCGAAAACATTGGGAATGAAGGCCGCCGGCACCAGCAGGAACCCTTTGTCGATCCAGAGACCCACCAGGGCCACGATGCAGACTTCAGCCAGATGGAGATGGTTGTACCGTACGGCGGGGAATGCCAGCAGGGCGATGGCCCCTAAAATGGCCAGGTTCATGAGCCAGAACCACGGGACAAAGGCCGTGTTTCCGTCAATGCCGAAAAAGAGATAGCGAAAGGTTTCCGTAAAAGAGGGGACATGGCTGTAAAAGGCGGTGAAGTACTCCACGGCCAGAAAGAAGGCATTGATGATCAGGGCGTAGAACATGATGGTGACCAGCTTCTGGATCGCTCTTTCGCCGGCGTCAAACCGGGAAAGCTTCCGCAAAACCAGGGACAGGAGGATCAGGATGGCGCATCCCGCGGCAAAGGCCGTGACCAGAAAGCGGGGCGCCATGATGGCGGTCATCCAGAAGCCCCGTCCGGGGGTCCCGGCATAGATGAAGGCGGTGACCGTGTGCATGATCACGGCCCAGGGAAAAGAGAGATAGATGAGGATCCGGACCCATTGGGGAAGGGACGCATGCCGCTTTTCCGCACCCAGGGCGGTCCAGCCGATCACCAGGTTCAGCAGCATGAACCCGGGCAGAAAGATGGTGTCGTAGAAGAGCATGGAGCCCGGCGTGGGGTTTAGGGGGACGTTCAGAATGCGCATGGGCATGCCCACATCTGAAAAGATGAAAAGGAGGCTCATGGCAAGGGTTCCCACCGTCAGGAACTGGGCCAGTGCGGTGATGGGAGCAAATGCTCTAAAATCATGGAGATAAAGGGGGAGCACCACCATGAGCACCGAGGCGGCGACCCCCACCAGGAAGGTGAACTGGGAAATATAGAACCCCCAGGAGACGTTCCGGCTCATGCCGGTCAGCCAGAGCCCTTCCTCCAACTGATAGAGATAGGCCAGAAGCCCCAGAACCGTCCCCACAAGAAGGATGATGATCCATGCCCAATAGAGTTTTCCGCCGTGAAGGGCCTTTTCAATCATAAGTCACCTCTAAAGCAGATAGAAGACCGAAGGGCGGGTCCCCAGTTCCGGTTTTCGCCTCACATGGGGTCTTTTTGTGAGAATCCGGCGGATTTCCGAAGACGGATCCCCGAGATCGCCAAATACCAGGGCCCCCTTATTGCAGGCTTCCACGCAGGCGGGCATTTTGCCCTTCTCCAGCCGTTCCTGACAGAAATTGCATTTTTCAACAACCCCTTTTCGCCGGGTGGGAAACTGGGGATGAATCTTTTCGATATAGGGCCGCGGGTCCCTGAAATTGAAGCTCCGGGATCCGTAGGGACAGGCGGCCATACAGAAGCGGCACCCGATGCACCGGTGGTAATCGATCATGACGATGCCGTCCGGCTCCCGTTTGAAGGTGGCCTGGGTGGGGCAGGCCCTTACGCAGGGCGGATCATCGCAGTGATTGCAGAGCAGCAGGAATTTTCGGTGCTTGAAAACGTCATTGATCAGCTCATGGGATCTGTCTGGAAAGGCGTTTTCATAGGGCTCCAAAAAGAGCCACATGACCCGGTGTTCCGCTTCAGGAATATGGGGGACATTATGAATTTCGTGGCATACCCGGATGCAGTCATCCCGGCAATTGCCGTCGCATTTGCCCATGTCCACCGCCATTCCCCACCGTTTGGCTTTCAGTTCCTTGGGCCCCTTGGACATGCGGCCGGGAAGGGTGAAGCCGTGGCAAACCCCGGGGTCCATCCCGGATTCCATGAAGGGGCCGGCCCCAAGGGCCAGGCATGACCCGGAAAGGATTCTTATGAATTTTCGCCGGCCCAGGGTCATGATGCATCCCCTTTGGCCAGTGCGTCCGTGGCCACGTGACATTCCCAGCAGGGAGGGGTCACGTCGTTGTAGGTGTGGCACCGGTCGCAGAATTTTTCGGTTGAGGTGTGGCAGCCCAGGCACGTTTTGTGAAGGTTCATCTCATAGGCGTCTCCTGAAGCGGCCGTGTAGATGAAAAGGTTGTCCCGAACCACCGAAACCCGCCACGCATCCAAAAGGCGCATGTGGTTGGCCCGCATGAAATCGGTTTTTTCCACGCAGGCCTTGGCTTTTTTGGGCAATTCCAGTTCCGGAAAAGGTTTGTCTTCCCCCATCAAATGCCAGTAAAAGGGAAATGCCACGACGGCCGCAAAGAGACACATCCCCGCGATGACCCAGCCTCTGCCCGGCATCAGGCATCCTCCTTTTGCGCGGCGGCATTTGATGGCACTTCCTTCCGGACGTGCGGATCTTCCGCTGGCGGGACGGGGAGTTCTTCGCCGCGAAGGTTGAGGGTCCGCTCCGTCTCTCCATCCATCACCAGTGCATTTCCCAGTAATTCGTGAACCCCCATGACGCCCACATCAGGGACCCAGTAGTCCATGAGCGTGGGCAAGGCGGCCCGGTCAATGGCGCAGATACAGGCCAGGGTATTCACACCATGACGGTGATGGACGCTTTTTACGGCATTGGCCCTCGGAAGGCCGCCCCGCATGCGCAGTTCCATGTCCTCCCCCGCATGGAGCCCGGCGCCGCTGCCGCAGCAGAAGGTCCGCTCCCGAATGGTCTCTTCGGGCATTTCGTAAAAACGGCGGCAGGCTTTTTTGATCAGGTACCGGGGTTCCTCCAGCATCCCCATGCCCCTGGCCACATTGCAGGAATCGTGAAAGGTGACCGCCAGATGATCGTTCCTTCCCGGGTCCAACCTGATTTTTTCTTGATGCACCAGGTCCGATGTGAATTCGCAGATGTGGACCGCCTTGGTGGCAGCGGCGTGGTCGAACCGGGTGCCAGTGACGGGCGACACGGGGGTTTCCAGGAAACCGGCCGGTCCGTTCATGGTTCCCATGTATTGATGGATGACCCGCCACATGTGCCCGCACTCCCCGCCCAAAATGAACCTGACCCCCAGCCGTTCGGCTTCGGCATACATCTTGGCGTTTAGAAGCTTGGCCACTTCGTGACTGGTGAAATAGCCGAAATTGCCCCCTTCGGCGGCATAGGTGGACCAGGTATAATCGAGACCCAGCTGGTGAAAGAGCATCAGGTATCCCATGCAGGTGAAGATGCCCGGGTCCGCGTAAAAGTCTCCGGAGGAGGTGACGAAGAGAATTTCAGCCCCTTTCCGGTTAAAGGAGGGTTCAATTTTGATTCCGGTGATGTCCTGGATATCATCGCAAAGGAATTCAACGGATTCCTTGAAGGTCTGGGGTTCCATGCCGATGTGGTTTCCCACGTGGTGGCACTTGGCCACGGCCGCCCCGATCCAGTCGATGTTGAGGCCCAGCAGATTCAACAGCTCCCGGCCCAGAATGGTGATCTCCGCCGTGTCGATGCCGTAGGGGCAGAAGAGGGAGCACCTGCGGCATTCGCTGCATTGAAAGAAATAATACCACCATTCCCGAATGACGTCTTTGGTGAGTTTGCGGGCCCCCACCATTTTCCCCATGATGCGGCCGGCCCGGGTGAAATCGTGTCGGTATACGGAGCGGAGCAGTTCCGCCCGAAGCACCGGCATGTTCTTGGGGTCCCCTGAACCGATATAGAAATGGCACTTGTCCGCGCAGGCCCCGCAGCGGACGCAGATGTCCATGAAGATCTGCAGAGATCTGAAACGGTGAAGCCGCTCCCTGAGCCCTTCCATGATGATCTCGTGCCAGTCCTGGGGAAGCTGCCAGTCCGCATCCTCCACGCGCCACTGCCGCGGGTTGGGCATGCCCAGGGCTTCGATGTTTCTCTTCTGGACCCCGTGGCAGTACATCCCCTCTTTCAGTTCCGCGGGTGTTTCCATCCAGCCCCCATGGGGCATGTCCAGATGAAGGTGGGCCAGTTCGCCGGCCTCTGGAAGATGGTCGCTCAACGTGTCAATCCTTTCCGTTTAAGGGTCGTGGTGCATTATCCAGGGGGATGCCCGCTTCCACCATCTTGTCGTGAAATTCCTCCTCATAGGACCGGTAGGTATGGAATTTCACCGGGTAGTTCCATGGGTTTTGGTGATATACGGCCCGGGAGTTGTTGGGCATGGTGCGCGTGGGGGAGAAGAAGATACCCCCCGCGTGCATCAGTTTACTGAAGGGGAAGTAGGCCAGGAGCGTGGAGACCAAAAAGAGGTGGATGAAAAAGAGGGGGCCGATTCCTTGGGGAATGGTGGGCCTAAAGGAAACCAGGCCCATGGCCAGCTCCTTGGCGCTGCTGGCATCAATCCCCACCACATACCGCATGAGGGCCCCCGTACCGGCGATGCCCATGAGCAGAAGAAGGGGGAAATAATCGTTTAACAAAGAGACGTACCGCACTCTTTGAAGCAGGATGCGGCGGGCCAGCAAAAGGGTTACCGCCAAAAGCAAGAGGATTCCGCTCAGCAACAACGGGGGAATGCCCACTTCCAGCCACCCGTCAAGGGCTTCCGCAGCGCTTATGGGCCAGGGAACCGGATTCGTGAAAAACCTTAAATGCCTGAAAACCGTTACAAACATGGCATAGTGGAACAGAATGGCAAAGAGCCAGAGCCATTTGGCCGAAGAAAATGTCAGGTCCGTCCCCTGGTGGTCCAGTCTGGGTGAGAGGTTCCGGAACAGGCTTCTGAACAAGAAGACTTCCGACAGAATCCTCAATAGGGATCCGCCCCGGGTGTAAGGGTTGTCAATCTTGGCAGGTTTGATAAAATTCAGGCTTTTCTGCTGGCCGCCCGTTGTGGGTATGGGAAAGGGATTGGGGATGCGGGACCATCCGTAAAGACGGAACAGAACCCCAAGGAAGAAAACAACAATCGCCACATAGGGTACCAGAACGCCGAACAGGTATGTCAGTCCCAGCCCCTGAACGCCGATCCAGGCAACCAGAATAAGTCCCAATACAAGAATCAGGGCGTTAATGATACCCATAAGGTGTGCTTTCCCATGTCGAAAGGCATTTTGGAAATTTCAGCGGTACACAACAGAAGATAGACCTTAACTAAAAAGCTTAAAGTATCCCTCCCCGCGGTGTCAACCAGAAAAGCCATGAATTAAGAGACGCTTCTTCCCACAATTGTTAAAAGAAAGTTAAGGCCCGTGAGGGAGAATTATTCCTTGCAACCGTCCCCTATCCTGATATGATATTCATCAATTCTTCCGCCCGGCGGATTTTGGACAAGAAAAAACCGCATCGGTCAAATGGTCTTTAACGGGTTGCACATATCGATTCTGCTGTTTCTCCTGGTGGGGTTTCTCATGGCCGCCGGAGCGCTGGCCGGCGGTTTTTTCCTTTCACCCCGGGCCCGTGGCCGGCAAATGGGAATGCCATATGAATGCGGCATGGAACCGCTGGCCGGCG
>JANQDY010000050.1 GCA_028278625.1 Thermodesulfobacteriota bacterium | reverse complement strand
GTGGTGGGGAGAGGGCGGTTTTTGCACGGTTCAGGTGGATGTGACCAGCAGCACCCCGGGGGACCACAACAATATCTCGGGTGATCTCACCTCGTCTTTGGGTAACAGCGGCACCGCTTCCGATACCCTGGCCGTCTATTCACCGCCCGGGTTTTCCAAAGCATTCTCCCCGGGCTCCATCGCCTACGGTGGGACCAGCACCCTCACCTTCACCATCGACAACAGCGGCTCCCTGGTTGATGCCACGGGCCTCGATTTCACCGACGATCTCCCGACCGGCGTTACCGTGGCGGACCCGGCAAACGCCTCCTCCACCTGCACCGGCGGAACCCTTACGGCCGTTGCCGGCTCGGATTCCATCGCTTACACCGGCGGTACCGCGGGAGCGGGCGCTTCCTGTACGGTAAAGGCGGACGTCACCAGCACTACTTCGGGCGACCACGCCAACACCTCCGGTGATCTGACATCCTCCCTTGGGAACAGCGGCACGGCTTCAGATTCTCTGACCGTGACCGCGGCCGTTGCACCTGGCTTCAGCAAGGCATTTTCCCCGGACGCTATCGACAGCGGGGGCACCAGCACGCTGACCTTTACCATCGACAACAGCGGCTCCCTGGTTGATGCCACGAGCCTCGATTTCACCGATGATCTCCCGACCGGCGTCACCGTTGCAGACCCGGCCAATGCCTCCACCACCTGCACCGGCGGAACGCTCAACGCTACGGCGGGCTCAGCCGCGATCTCTTACACCGGCGGGAATGCGGCGGCGGGAAGTACCTGCACGGTTCAGGCAGACGTCACCAGCACTACCTCGGGCGACCACAAAAACACCTCCGGCGATTTGACCTCTTCACTGGGTAACAGCGGTACGGCCTCCGATACCCTGACCGTGGCCGACGTACCTCCCGGTTTCAGCAAGGCTTTCTCGCCGGACGCCATCGATTACGGGGGCACCAGCACGCTGACGTTTACCATCGACAATACCGGCTCGCTGGTTGATGCCACAAGTCTTGACTTCACCGATGATCTCCCGACCGGCGTTACCGTTGCGGATCCGGCCAACGCGTCCACAACCTGCACCGGCGGAACACTGACCGCTACGGCGGGCTCAGATTCCATCTCTTACACCGACGGTACGGTTGCCGGTGGCGCTAATTGCACCGTCCAGGCGGATGTCACCAGCACCACCGCGGGCATCCACACCAATGAAACCGGAAAACTGACCTCCTCCCTGGGAGACAGCGGGACCGCTTCCGCCCTCCTAACCGTGGGTGCCCAGGCACCAACGGCAACGGCGGCAACAAACATTGAAGAGACCAGCTTTTCCGCCAACTGGGATGCCTCCACCGGGGCTGACGGTTATTATCTGGATGTGGCAAGGGACAGCGGGTTTACCGATTTCGTGACCGGATTCAATAATAAGGACGTGGGGGATGTGACCACCTTCTCCGTCACCGGATTATCCGCGTGCATTGAGTATTTCTATCGCCTTAGAGCCTATAACGGCAGAGAGTTCTCCCTGGTCAGTGCCGATTCAAATACCGTCACCTTAACCACCACGGACGGCACCGGGGTTCCGGACCCAGTACAGGATGCGGTTCCCAACAATGGCGACGGAAACGGCGACGGCACCCTGGACCATCTGCAGACCAATGTGGCCTCCCTCCCCGCGGCGGACGCCAAAGGGAGCTACCTGACCGTCGCTACCTCCGGCGGATGCAACCAGTTGCAAAATGTGGCCGCCGTGGCCTATGCATCGGTGGGGGAAGCGGATCCCGGCTATGAATACCCCTACGACCTGGTGGAATTCGACCTTCCCTGCAATACCGCCACGGTGCGGATCTACTACCACGGGGCCGCGGGTCTTGAAGGGTACGTTTACCGGAAGTATGGACCGACTCCCGCTGACTGGGCAACTGCCGTCTGGTACGACATGCCCGGCGTCACCTTCGGCAGCAAGAAGATCGGCAACGCCACGGTCCCGTATGTGGAATTTGTCCTGACCGAAGCCCAACTGGGGGATGACACCCCGGTCTTTCCCATCATCGACCAGGGGGGACTCGCCGCCGTCACTAACCCCGTCATTCCGACACTCAATGAATGGGGAATGATGGTGCTGGCACTGGTGATAATCGGGATGGCCGTCTTCATCATCAGACGGCGGAAGATTCGGAACGGATTATGAAACGGATACCGTAAAAACAACGGATCGCCATAGGATTCGGACGGTTTCACCGTGAGAGCTCATCTCTCACGGTGAAAACCGCGAAATTCCGGAAATTCCGGGGACGGGATACTATTGTTGGCAACTGAATAGACTCCCCAGAACTACCAGCCTATTTCACCTCCTGCACAATTCCTGATTTTGAGGTTTTCAATTAGGCGGGGAGAGGCTCCATGCGTGATCCAGCGTATACCCGAAAGCGGCCTTGAAGTTATGCCTCCAAGTGGCCGTTCCGAGCAATCAATCATCCGTGAAGTATGGTTGAAGCGGGGAGTATCAGCCGGTTGATATGTTCACAATTTTTAAGGGTGATATGCCGGGCGTGATCCGGTTGTTTCGGGCGGCCGTCACTGCATGAGAAGTCAAACCTGTCTTGCGGAATCAACATATTCCTGGAGGACTTCATTGATTTTCGTTTGCCATCCTTTTCCCTGGGCCTTAAAAAAATCCAAAACCTCAGCATTCAGCCGGATGGTGGTGGATTTCTTTGTGGGCGTTTTCTGTGGACCGCGAACCCTGGATGGTATACTGGGGTGTGTATCAGCAACGGGGCGCATACGTTTCAAGATGTCATCGGTCAACGGCGGCGATTCAACAGCTTTCAGGTCTTCCTTTGAAATCATTTCACCTTTTCCCATAAAATTCCACCTCTCTTTTGTTCGCTTTTCGAAGGCTGATTACGCGAATATGATTGTCACGAAGCGTGTAAACCATGACGTGCATCCGACTGCCGATCAACCCCAGCGTAATCCATCTTTCCTCACCATAGTCAGCCCTGTCGTCAATCGTTTCAATTGCCGTATCCCAACAGAAGCCTTCAGCAATACTGAAATCAATTCCGTGTTTCGCTATGTTTGCGGCATTTTTGTTTTCATCCCATTCGTATTGCATTACTTTATTGTAGTAACAATTTTGATCGCTGTCAACGTGAAACGAATCCTCCAACCATGTTTGTTTATGAGTCATTAGCCGTTTAATCACGAGAGTTTGTGAAGGCTGAACAATTGTCCATCAAAGTCCGGACATCTCAAACGATCTGAGAGAATAGCCGGGGTTTTCTGGAAGTGAAGGAACAGTTTCGCGGCCACAACCTACGCATCCGTGGTCGAAGAAGGCGGGAATGGCCTTCTGGATGATGCGGCGAGGGAAGAGTAGGAGCTGAAAGGGATTGGGACGTCCTTTGTATAAAGGGCGTCCCCGTTTTCCATGATCCTAAAACACTGATGCGGACAACGTGACCATCGAAACCAATGGATGTACCGGCCTAATTGAAAAAGAACCCGTCCGCATCCGGGCGCCCGGCCAGATAGCAGGCGGGCTTCAGTGGGGATGAGCCACATCGCCCACGGTCTCATTTCACCGTCAAAACATCCGAAAAAAACTGGGGCTCTTTGGAAAAAGGAAGAACCTGGTTACCCACCTAAACGAAATTGGCGCTGCGGAGCCGCTTTTTAGAAACCTGATCATATAGGTTTTACCTATATAAAAACCATGCTTAACTCATGTTTATTTCGACCGGGTTTTCTGGTATTTAGCATTTTAAAAATTGTCTGATCGGAGGAAGGAAGAATGAAAAATACCCGAGTCTTGCTTAAACGATCCACATTCATGTATGCGCTGTTCTTGGCCTGTGTTTCCGCAGTGTTCACCCTGGGAATATTTTCGCGGAGACATCAGCCGAGGTTTTTAATATCGAACTGACAGGCGTGAATGTAACCGTTACGGGAAAGGTGGATACCACCACCGACACCTTTACCATCGATTCCTGGACCAACGGTGCCGGCGCAAGGACCTGGGCGCCGGTGCCGTCCTCACTGCCGTGGGATTGGCCGGCGGTAACCGGGGCGACCTGCGATACCTATGACATCCCCGACAATTGGGATTGCACCATCGGTGATGACTGGGGATTTATTGACGCTTCGGATTTGCGGACACGGCAATGGGAGCAGGGAACCTGGAAATTTTCCGATACGATGTGGGTAGCTTGGGGCGCTTCTGCGGGATCTTTTAACCGATGCGGGACAGCCAACTATTCATGGGGCGAGACCCGTTTTGAGGGCGCCCCCAATGGTGAGAGTGGGACACAGTCCCTATCATTCACCAAGTTGGTTTGTACCCCCCCATCTACCGGTCCGGGCTTCGACAAGGCATTTTCACCGGACACCATCGCCAACGGCGGTACGAGCACGCTGACCTTTACCATCGATAACACGGGCAACGCAGTGGATGCCACGAGCCTCGACTTCACGGACGATCTTCCGACGGGCGTGACGGTTGCGGATCCTGCCAACGCCTCCACCACCTGTACGAGCGGAACGCTTTCGGCCCCTGCCGGATCGGGGTCTATCTCCTACACCGCCGGCACGGCGGCGGCGGGAAGTACCTGCACGGTACAGGCGGACGTCACCAGCACTACCTCGGGCGCCCACAACAACACCACCGGGGATCTGACGTCCTCCCTTGGCAACAGCGGTACGGCGTCCGATACCCTGACCGTGGCCGACGTTCCTCCCGGTTTCAGCAAGGCCTTTTCACCGGACACCATAGTCCCCGACGGCACCAGCACATTGACCTTTACCATCGACAATACGGGCTCGCTGGTGGATGCCACTAGTCTGGACTTCACGGACGATCTTCCGTCTGGCGTGACTGTGGCCGACCCCGCGAACGCGTCTACCACCTGCACGGGCGGGACCCTTAAGGCGACTGCCGGATCGGGATCCATCTCTTACACCGACGGTACGCTGGCGGCCGGCGCCACTTGCACGGTTCAAGCCGATGTCACCAGCAGTACACCTGATAGCGTTTTTACCAATACCACCGGAGATCTCACTTCCTCCCTGGGTAACAGCGGCACCGCGTCGGATACATTGAATGTGGGGCCCGCCATTCCCGACGCGCCCACCGCCACTTCCGCAACCGACGTTACCGAGACCAGCTTTTCCGCCAACTGGCACAGCTCAAGAGATTTAACCGGTTACCGGCTGGACGTGGCCACGGACAACGGGTTCACGAGCTTTGTCACGGGGTTCAACGACAAGGACTTGGGGAATGTAACCACCTTCTCCGTCACCGGATTGTCGGGCGGCACCGACTATTATTATCGCGTAAGGGCTGAAAACACGAGCGGCGCAAGTCCCAATTCCAACACCATCCAAGTCACCACCACGGACGGCACCGGAGTTCCGTATGCCGTCCAGGATGCGGCCCCCAACAATGGTGACGGAAACGGCGACGGCATCAAGGACAAACTGCAGACCAACGTGGCCTCGCTGCCCTCGGCAACCGAGGCCGGCAGTTACCTGACCGTGGCGATTGGCGGTGGGTGCGGACAGTTGCAGAGTGTGGCGGCCGTAACCTACGCATCGGTGGGCCAGGTGGATCCGGGGTATGAGTATCCCCTTGAGCTGGTGGAGTTCAATATTCCCTGCGGTACCGCCACGGTGCGGATTTATTACCATGGCGCCGCGGGGCTGGAGGGCTATATCTACCGGAAATACGGCCCGACCCCCGCCGACTGGGCTGTTTCCATCTGGTACGACATGCCTGGCGTCACTTTCGGCAGCAAGAAGATCGGCAAGGCCACGGTCCCGTATGTGGAATTTGTCCTGACCGAGGCCCAACTGGGCGATGACACCCCGGTCTTTCCCATCATCGACCAAGGGGGACTCGCCGCCGTGGTCAACCCCGTCATTCCCACCCTCAATGAATGGGGTTTGATGGCTCTGGCACTGGTGATGACCGGAATGGCCTTGTGGGTCATGCGGCGAAAAAGGACTCGGAAGGTGCTTTGAGGATAGCGCTCTACCCCCGAAGTGGAAAAAGAAAGGCAGGGTCATAAGTCCCTGCCTCTTTCATTTGACTTTGGACGGCTCCCGCTCATAGATCACCCGTCCGACCCGCTCAACATGTTCCTTCAATTTTTCGTGATTAAGCTTTTGGAAAATGGAAAGGTCTATCTGATAGGGCAGCAGCAAGTCATCGAGTTCGTCGGCAATGGCTCCCAGCTCCGCCGATGTCAGATGTTGCCCAATGAGGGTCAAATCAATATCTGATCCAGGTTTGAAAGTTCCTTTGGCCCGTGATCCATAGAGCACAGCCTTATTAACGGACGGAAAGCGGGCGAATACGCCGCATATGGCGGCCACGGTGGCATCGGTCAGTCCGTGGTTCACTGATCCATCTCCTCCTGCTCAAAGAGTTTCCTGAAACGCGCTTCCATATGGACAAAAGCCGGATAGAAGCGGTTCAATATATCTTTCGCAATGTCGGAGGCAATGTCGGTGTTGTAGGTGTGTGACGTGAGGTTTCTGGCTCTGATCATTTCCATCCACGATTCGCCATCTTCAATCAGGCCGTTTTTGAAAGCCTCCCGTGCCGCATTCTTGGAACCGATGATGCCTATGAATCCCTGCTCCTCCAGGTAGTCTTTAAGCACATTCCATGCCAGTTCATGGGTGAATTCAAATCCCTGGATCAGGCCCTGTTGCTCAAGTTCCGATAAATGGCGCTGTTTGGACAGTTCCACGGCTTTGCGAAGGGTCTTTAGTGCACGGGTAAAATTGCTGAAACGCTGCTTCCATCGGATATCTTCCATTTCAGGCTCCCTGAGTAAAAGAACGCATATTACAGTTTTTACCCGCTTTTAATGCCTGAATCAATCCGTTTTTGAATGTCAGCAAGGTTCCAGCAGGCCCCTGTGCCTGCCCGGTTGTAGCACAACCACGGAGAGATGGACGACGATGCGAGCGGGCAACCACGGAGGTTGGGCAACCACGGGGGGTTTGGGCAACCACGGGGGGTTGCCCCTACAAATTACGAAGATTGCAGAGATACGCTTATTAATGAGTTCGGCGAGTCGGGTCTGAGCATCTTTCAATGCTACTTGTTCCATGCTTAACGCCGTTTCGGAACGGAACCAGGTGAGGTGAATGATATGCAGGCTTTGCCCAATATCAGGCCGTATCTAAACCCTCTTCTGAGCTGTTTTGCGCAAGAGGGCCCTGATGTCTCGTCCAAAGTTGTGAAAATCCTCTACCCCACCCCTTAAGTTGGTTAGAAATGTCTGATCTTTTACCCGCCAGTACTGATGCACCAGCATGTACCGAAATTTGAGAAAGGGTTTAAGACGGGAAATCAGATCATCGGACAATAGCTGCTTCTCCCTGGCTTTTCTAAAAACCTCCATGTAACCGTCGACCACCACATTATGGTTTTTGGCGAGGATATGTTGTAGCGCGGCGGCGATGGCCTCCGCAACCACAATGGTCGAATACTTGAGGCTCTTCAATAGATGACGATCAGGAAGGATCTCTTCATCCGGACGGTCCAGCAACGTCTCCATATCCGCGGTCTCCGACGCGATATCATCCAGGTATTTGGTCAAACGTTTTTGATCAATCTGCACAGAAATCCTCCAAGCGTTCATTCCTCAACTGTCTGGCGCGTTCAATCATTGCTTCATTCTGAAGAAAATACCGGGAAAGGGCATCGATGCAGTCGCCGAGCATGTCCGGGTCGCTGTTTTTGAGCAAAACGCCGGTGGATATCGCCTCATAAAGGATCATGGGTTCGGCTTCGCTCATGTCGAAGAACAGAAGATCGATTTTTTCTTCAGGGATTCCGAGAGCGTCTCTGAGGCAGATCGCCAAATCGAAATAGACGGTATTCGGATCCATGTCAGGGTGGATCAATACTAAAATATCCAGGTCCCTGGTGATAGAGGATCCTTTGGCGACCGATCCAAACAGGTAGGCCGCAACCACTTCGGCTCTGCTGGCAAGGCATTTCTCAAGTATTTTTATATCCACTTTTTCCTTCGGCAAATACACCATATTATTATGTGTTATGGCTTCCAGAAGCCTTACCCCCTGTCACCGACCGGTATCAATGCATCACGAATATGTCCCTGAAACGGGTCTCAATAAAAGATCAAATTAGCGTACTTCACCGCCTTGCACAAGCCTTCCTTTTGAGGTTTTCAAAAGGATTGAGCTTCTGGAAAATGGAAAGGTTCATCTGATAGGGCAGCAGCAGGTCATCCAGTTCGTCGGCAATGGCTCCCAGCTCCGCCGATGTCAGATGTTGGCCAATGAGGGTCAAATCAATATCTGATCCAGGTTTGAAAGTTCCTTTGTCATTTCCCATTCCGATGCCATCCCTCCCGTAGGGGCAGGCCCCTGTGCCTGCCCGCCCTGTGCCCCTGTGCCTGCCCGCCCTGTGCCCCTGTGCCTGCCCTTTATCTCATGGACAACGACGGCAATTTCGTCCATTCCCAAAAGACCCGCCATCGCCCCGGCAATGCCATACCCCGGTCAGACAACCGTCGTGATTGGCGTCGTGGACATCGGGTCCGCAGGACCGTCAACCCCGGCTCACTTGCCACCACCTATCACCCCCAAATGTCTTCTACCGTCGGTTTTCTCTTGACGCACAAATCATACTTGATTAAAATCACTAAAAAGTAATAATATAATGAAAACTGACAGACAAACCTCACGAAATCAAGAAGATTCACGCGCATCGTTGCCAAGCCGATTGATTTGAATCTTGGGCCATTAACCATCTTCATCCCATAAGACCGATACCACAATCGTATTTGTCCCGGCGGCTTTCAAAACACGCAGAAAACAGAATCATTGGATGGCATTTCCTTCCTTTTTGAAAGGAGGTTTCAATGGACCGTCAAATGAAGCGGGTGTTTGCGGCAAGTTTGATTTTGCTCCTCTTGGGAAGCCCTGTTTTCGGGAGTGAACCACTGCGGATCTTGCTCACCAACGATGACGGGATTACGGCGGAAGGTATCCAAACACTGAAAGACCGCCTCGAAGCAGCAGGCCATTGGGTTATTGCCGTAGCACCGGATGGCAACGCCTCCGGGTCCAGTGCCAGCATGCACACGGGGGAAACCATTAAGGTCATCCCCGTTGCCCCCGGGGAAGCGGAATACGCCGTCAGCCGTGTGACCGATGACCAGGAGAACATCGATCCGGTGCCGGCCACCCCCATCGAGTGCCTATTGGCTGCCAGCTTCATTCTGGATTCACCGCCCCAACTCATCATATCAGGAATCAACGACGGCCATAATGCCGGAAGCGCAGCGCAGCTTTCGGGAACGGTCGCCGGAGCGATGGGAGGAGCGAGTAAGCTGTCGCCATTTGGTCAACTGCCCGCAATTTCGGTAAGCCTGGAGAGCATTCTTCCCAGTGATCCGGACACGCCTTCGGCAGAGTTCCAAAAGGCTTATGGTGACGCCGCGGACTTTGTTGTGGCCTTGATAGCTCGGCTGCAATGCTATTCACGGTTTTTTCGTGGAAATCTGTTGCCAAAAGGGACGTTTCTTGACATCAATTATCCTGCGAGGCCCAAAGAGGGGATTCGGGGCGTCAAACTCTGCTGCCAGGGGGAGACCTTTCTGACGCGCTACGATGACGGAAGCGGTCAATTTGTCATTCGAGGAGCCCAAGGAGTGGTGGTGGAAACGGATGGGAATGGCGACGGCACCGAGTTGCTGCTCTCTCTGTCGATGGTTGAACCGAATGAAGGACCGTTGTGTGCGGACACCCTGGCTTTGCTGCAAGGCTGGATCACTATCGTACCCATGAGAGGTGATTATACGTCGGGTCCATCAACGCTCCTCAGGGTTTCACATTGGCTGGGCTATCTTGGGATTCTGGATGATGGGGAGGGCCGGCAGTTTCCGGCCCCCTAAACAACCCGGCAAAAGGCATATGGACACCTCCTCCGCCGTCACGGTCGCTGTTCTCTAAAAAGCGCAATGCATCCCCCATCCCCCCGCGGAACGCCAGGGCTCAATCCCTGCCGCCGCCAATAGTGTTCCCTGAATAGTCGCGCCTGTCCGGGCTTTCAGATCCTCTGGAGATACTGAACATCACGGGACTTCCAACCGGGACCTACAAATTCTATTTCGGTGTCCATATGACGCAAGACGGACTCCTGGATGGGGAAACCCTGGTCTATGATGACGCCCTCCTGAATGTGGTCCAAGAGGCAACGCCTTTTGAGGGTTACAACCTCTTTTCATCGCCTTCGTCTATGACAAATCCAGGACCGTCCATGTTCCATTCATGGCACAACGCTCTCTGCTGATCCGCCAGTTCCGCCAAAACCCGGATCGCTCCTTGACTGAGATCCAGAAAGGATTCATGGGCCCGGGCATTGGTTTCCATGAGCATGATTTGAAGCTGTTCAAGCGGTGTCGACGCATACGGGCTTGAAGTTCCGCTCATCGATTCCGTAAGAGAATCAGGCATTGGCGGCAGAATCAAATTTTCGGAAGGGGACGGTTCTTTATGATACGGTTCTGTGGATGCCTCCTGGTTGCCGGGGAAGAGCGGGGAGCCGCAAGTGGCGGAAACAGCCGTTGAGGTCTCCTGCTCCGGTTTAACGGCCTGGCGCTTCGCCTGGTTTCCATTCTCGGAGGCGCTCAACGGCTTAGCGGTTTGCACCGGAGAGAAGGAGAGATGATGCCCTGGCGCTTCTTTCCTCCGGTTCAAACCCGCAATCAATCCTTTCAACAGACCTCCGCTCCCGTAGACGACCGCCTTATCTCCCACCAAGCGTTGGGTAACAAAATGAATCCCATCCATTGGCCCCAAATGCAAAAACGTATCGATGCCGGCTTCCAGGGCGACCCTGATCATTCCGGGAAAATCATTAACTTTCAATAGATTTTCCACCATGTTTATGGGACGATAACATTCAACCAGTCGCCCGCCGTCAGTGGCACTAAGGACTGGAAATTTATTGTTCTTCATTTTGATATGATTAAGTCTTTCATGCAGCATACGCATGGCAAACTCAGAGATCAAAGGACTATGGACGCCACCCATATTGTCATAAACAGCAAACGCCAAACCGTTTTTCTTCAGTCGCTTGATGATTTCCTCTGCACCTTTTTTGGAAGCACTGATTGTGAAGGCATCATCGCTTATAATCGTTGAAAGAAAGGTTTCATTCCGTTCCCCAAGACAATTCCCAAACATATTCTGAAGGTTCTCTAATGGAAACCCTTGGACCCAAATGAAGGCGCAATTTTGATTCAGTCCTGAAGACAAAAATTGATCTTCACCAATAAAAATGGCGGATACGAGTTCCCGAACGGTAACTTGCTCCACCAAGTGAACGGAAATCATTTCCCCCAGAGACAGCCCTCCAAAACAATAGGGTGCAATGTCGGTTTCCTTTTTGACAATTTCCCACTCGGCGATCGATATGGCCGAGTGAACCAGAAACCGATTGTAGTAGTCTTGCACCTCAGTCAAATCAGCGGTCGTAGCCAACCTGAGCACATCTCTTCCGGATAGGTCGCTCAACTCCTCAAAAGGCCTCTTTGCATATTGAAAATCTCTTAACAAAGCTCTTCCCATCCCTTCGGTGAGAGAAAGAGCGCCCGACAACACTACTGCTGCTTTCTTCCTATGGTTCATCGCTCGAATTCATCCGGCTTCACACAAAAGATGCCCACTCAAACCGGGGCATA
Source organism: Thermodesulfobacteriota bacterium (assembly GCA_028278625.1). The sequence continues at coordinate 2,508 of JANQDY010000050.1, read as the reverse complement.
CTCTACGACTACACATCTGTCCGGATACCGGCCTCCAATCGCTTTTATTGTGTTTTGCGGTACGCTTCCATGATGGGAAAATCATTGAGGTATTGGAGAGCTACGTTACGACCATTCCTCGCAATCGGTCTCCTTGAAAGGTGATAAGAGGTGATAAGACATTGCTTTTTTCAGCGGCGAGTATAGGAAAAATCATCTTGTGGTTCAAGGGAAAAGTAACCACAAAATGTATTGGTTTTGAGTGAAGCAAGCGGTCCATTTGTGATTCGAGGAGCCAAGGAGCAGTGGTGGAAACGGATGAGAATGGCGACGGCACAGAGTCGCTGTTCTCTAAAAAGCGCAATGCATCCCCCCGCGGAACGTCAGGGCTCAATCCCTGCCGCCGCCAATAGTGTTCCCTGAATATTCGCGCCTGTCCGATTTTACAAAACATTTACAGTTTCATGAAGAGGTCTTGATGAACAATAGACCGGTGTGCACTACCTTATAAAAGGCATTAAAAGGGCAAGCATCAAGCCATGACCATCCCATGAGCATCATTGGAAAGCCCCAAAAAAAGAACACGTGAAAGGAGCGAAAACCATGACAAGACCGATGACGTTTCAACGGATCATTGGAACCATTTTTTACACGGCTCTTTCAGCATTATTGTTAATATCCCTATTCAGCGGCCGTGCCGGCGCTGCCGAAACAGCGCCGAATATTCAATTGAACGGCGTGGACGGCGAACTCACCCTTACCTCCGATACCCCTCTCACGGCCACGGTTTTGTTGGATGCCGGGGATCTGCAAGGAGAAGCAGCGGAATGGTTTATTGCGGCTGAAACCGATTGGGGATGGTATTCGTACATTTATCCCGACGGATGGGCCTTTAGCGGAGAGAGCGTATCGGATCTTACACCCACGTATCAGGGTTTGCTTTTCGACTTGGCCGATCCTTTCGATGCGTTAAACGTCACGGGGCTTCCAACCGGAACCTATTACTTCTACTTCGGCGTGGATATGACCCAAGACGGACTCTTGGATCAGGAAGCCTCGGTCTATGATGGCGCCCTCCTGAATGTGGTCCAAGAGGCAACGCCTTTTGAGGGGTATAACCTCTTTTCATCGCTCAATTCCACAACCGCCTATCTCATGGACAACGACGGCAGCTTCGTCCATTCCTGGGAGACCAATTACCGACCCGGTAATGCCATGTACTTCCTTGAAAACGGCCTGCTGCTGCACACGGGAAACATGGGCAACACGACCTTTGACGAGGGAGGGGCCGGCGGCATGGTACAGACCATCGATTGGGACGGAACCGTCACCTGGGAATACGCGTATTCCGGTACCACCCATCTCCAGCACCACGACGTTGCCATGCTCCCTAACGGCAATGTGCTCATGATCGCCTGGCAGTACAAGTCAGGAGATGAGGCCATCGCCGCCGGACGCAATCCATCCCTTTTGTCCGAAGGGGAACTGTGGCCCGACAGCGTGATCGAGGTGCAGCCCACGGGATCCAATACCGGCCGGATTGTGTGGGAGTGGCACGTGTGGGATCACCTGGTACAGGATTACGATGCCGGCAAATCAAACTACGGGGTTGTGGCCGACCATCCGGAGCTCATCGACTTAAATTATGCCATGAACAGCCGCGCCGACTGGAACCACAGCAACGCTATCGACTATAACGAGGAACTGGATCAGATTCTTATCAGCGTGCGCAATTTCAGTGAAATCTGGGTCATTGACCACAGCACCACCACCGAGGAAGCGGCGGGCCATTCGGGGGGCAACAGCGGCAAGGGGGGCGACCTGATCTACCGTTGGGGCAATCCCCAAACCTACGATGCCGGAACAGGTTCGGACCAGCAGCTCTTTGTGCAGCACGACGCCGAGTGGATCCCGGCCGGGAGCCCCGGCGAGGGAAACATGATCATCTTCAATAACGGACAGGGGCGTTCCGACGGGGATTACTCTACAATCGTTGAGATTGCGCCGCCCCTTGGTTCCGACAACGGTTACACGCTTAACAGTGGCATGGCCTACGGGCCGGATGAGCCCTCATGGACCTACACCGCTGATCCGCCCACTTCCTTCTATGCCATGAACATTTCAGGCCAACAGCGGCTCCAAAACGGCAATACCCTGATCTGCGACGGGCCCAACGCCCGCTTTTTCGAAGTGACGGACACGGGGGAATCTGTCTGGGAATACACCTATACGGGGTCGGTGTTTCGGGTGGAACGTTACGACCCCGACTATCCCGGCTTTGAAAATACATCGCTCGCTCAGAACAACACGGAAGGGATCACCTATCCTGTGGTGGATACCGGGCAGAACGCCTGTTATAATAACACCGCCCAAATGAGCTGCCCCTCGGAGGGCGCAGCCTTTTACGGTCAGGATGCCCAGTTTGACGGGAACCAACCCAGCTACAGCCTGAGTGGAGACGGACTCACCGTCTATGACAACGTGACGGGACTGACATGGACCCAAGGGGCCGACTGGAACGGGGACGGC
>JANQDY010000027.1 GCA_028278625.1 Thermodesulfobacteriota bacterium | reverse complement strand
TTCTCAAATAAGGAGGATTGCAGCGCAAATCTGTCGTAATTGGGTGTTCGGATCCAGTCGTTGCCGTAGCAGCCCAGATAATTGTATTGCAGCGTATCGGTCATCACAACAATGACGTTTTTTATTGCCTTTGTCTGCATGAATGAAACCTCCCGTCGACTCTGTGAAAAGAGATGATCGCCATCCCTTACGGATGACATGACAATGACTTCCACGCATAAATCGTACCAACCACTGCAATCCCCTTAATATATTGATAATAGGGCTTAAATTAAACCATCATCATTTCCGTTTATGCTTGGGCGTCTTTATTACGTCTCAGAGTGTCTCAATAACGACAATCCTGTTGCAACCTCCCTTTGCGTGAGTTATAGTGTGGTCCGAACCATTGGCGGCGGCGGAAACTTTGAGAACCGAACTTGAAAGCCATGATAACCAAAGGGTGCGGACAACCCTGACCGCGGGCAAAACCGTCATAAGTTTTAAGGAGGACCATAAAATCCAATGAACCCAACATCCCAACTTGATACGTCAGACACTTCCGATGCCGTCAAGCGGGCGGCCCGTCAGGAATCCAATTCAGCTGAATATCAGATTCTACAAGGGGATCTGGAAAGGGCCATGGAACATTACTTCAAGGCAGCGTTTCATATTGCCGGATTTTTGGGTGATCCGGAGTGCGACCGGTTGCTCATATCCCTATCCTTTCGCTTATCCGACTTATTTGCAAATGTCAGAAAAAGAGAGGAAGAGGTTTTATGGATTCTAAATCTAACGAATGAAGCAGCCAGACGGCTTGGAGATGAACGGGACTTGACGTTGTTGAACCTTCATCTGGGACGCGTCTATTTCATTCTCAACAGACTGTACGATGCCGTGGACTCTTTCAATTCGGGCCTGGCGGCGGTAAAGAAGCTGGGCGATGATGACATCAAAATACAGTCGGCGGAATTCTTTGGGATTCTCTTTTTTGTTCAGGGAAAGCCCGGAAAGGCCTTGGAATATTTTGAACAGGCCATGGCCTCCATGGATCTATTTCCCGAAAGCCGGTTATTCAATCGTATGATCCCCATCCTTTTAGGGAGTTGTGCGGCGTTTACGGCCCAGTTTACCCGTGCTATCGGCGTGATGGATTCCAGTCTGCGACGCGCCGTTCTGAATTCAGACACACTATCCGCGCCTTTTTACAGAGCCCATCTGGGTAATGTCTTGCTCATGGCGGGAAAAAGACGGGAAGCCTTTGCTCACCTTCAAGAGGCCTGGAAAGAGGGGTTGACCCATGACAATGTTTATGCGCTGGTATGGGCACTGAGAGCCCTGGCCTATTACCACATTCAGGAAGGCCGTCCCGAAGAATCTTATAAAAGCCTTGGGAAGTGTTTAGCGGAAGCAAACCGTTTGGGCATGAAAAAGCCGCACTATTCACTTCCATGGGTCCTTGAATTACTCTTTGAATACCATAAAAGAGGATACGAACCGCTCTCTGAATATCAATTTCAAAAGGAGATAGAAATCGCTTTAAACGGCATTAATCTACACCTTCGCGGCACCGCATTCCGTATCCTGGCACAACAGGCCATGATGGACAGTTTTGAAACAAAGGTCGACAGAATCAAACAATTACTCGAAAAAAGTGAGGCTGACCTTGAATCAGCGCAGGTCCCAGTGGAATTGGCAAAAACCAGGGCGGATATGGCGAAGCTGAAGCTGCGCCAGGGTCATCGAGAAGAAGCCGTTGAACTGACTTTGCAGGCGTGGGAGGGTTTGTCAATCTACGGGCTCAAATTTTTCCCAAAAGAACTGAGGTCTCTGATACACGGCCGAAAAGGCATCGTCAGAGGCCAACAGGAGGGTGACGACCTGCTCAAGCGATGTATGGAAATGCTGGATGACCTGGTGCCCAGTGCAAATCTGGATGAATTGTTGTTTCGACTGATCAGGGTGACCAGTCGCTTTTTTGAGGCTGAGCGGGGTGCCATTTTCCTGGTGAGAAGAAACGGTTCCAGGTCCCACCCCGTATTGGGAGCAGCGTACAACCTGACGTCCAATGAAGTGATCGAAGAAAGGTTCAGGAACAGTATGGCCTATGTGCTCAAGGCGTACAAAAACGATCAATCCTATAGCGTTAAAAGACACGCCACCGGCGACCCGAAGTCCGGCCATCGGACCACCGCCATCCTCTGCATTCCCGTTGAAATTCGTGGGGAAGTGCGCGGCGTCTTGTATTATGATAACACCTACAGCGAGGGCATTTTCGAATTCTCCAACAACACCTTAAAAAGGATCGGAAAAAGCCTGGGATCATATGTCATGCGCATTCAAGAATACTGCAAGCGCATGGAAGAAGAGAATCTCGTGGCCCTTCGGGAAACCACCAACTACGAAGGTCTCAAGAAACGTGAGATCATCGGCCAAAGTCGCGTTATGAAAGAGTTGATAAACCGGACTGATAGGGCCGCCAGGTCAAATGCGCCGGTGCTAATCCTCGGGGAGACGGGCGTCGGAAAGGAGCTGCTGGCAAGGCGACTCCATCGAATGAGCTCGCGCAGCATGGGACCCTTTGTAGCCGTCAACCTCTCCAGCATACCGGAGACACTTATTGAGAGCGAATTGTTCGGCCACGAAAAAGGGGCCTTCACCGGCGCAACCCGTCGGAAACCGGGACGTATGGAATTGTCCCACAAAGGGACGCTTTTTATTGATGAGATTGGTGAGATTCCCATGTCCTTGCAGGTGAAACTCTTGCGAACACTGGAAGAGAAAACGTTTTTCAGGTTGGGGGGTGTCAAGAATATCAGTTCGGATTTTCGTTTGGTGGCCGCCACAAACCGCAATCTGGTAAAGGAGGTGGAGGCTGGAAACTTCAGGGAAGACCTCTATTATCGATTGAATGTTGTGCCCCTCATCGTTCCGCCTTTGCGAAAGCGGGGTAATGATATCGTACTTCTGGCGGAGCATTTTCTTAACAGATACTCAAAGAAATACCAACGACCTCTGCCGGAACTGACATCAATGAACCGGGGCGCTTTGAGAACATACGAATGGCCCGGGAATGTTCGGGAACTGCAAAACGTGATCGAGAGGACCGTGATCCTGGCGGATATCGACGATCTTACACTGGTCATTCCCAAGGCGCCCAAAGGCCCTGCCCTTGCGGCAAAAGAGACGGACGACGATTTGTTATCCGATATGCCTACGATGGATGAACTGCAACGTCGGTATATCAATTATGTAATAGAAAAAACCAACGGGAAAATGAGCGGTACGGGAGGGGCTTCGGAAATATTGGGGATGAAACGGACAACCCTCTATACCCGAATGAAAAAACTGGGTGTCTCCCTCTAGGGCTCACCGGACCGATCGTTGAAACAATCCCGTTAACCCAATCAGATGAATGGCGCCGAAGCAGCATCACGCGGCTTCGGCGCCGGCGAGGGACGTCTTTTTGAAAAGACGTCCCCCTTCTAAAACCCGTTTTTGGGATTAAGATGACCTTAATCCCACTTGCAGACCCAGCGGCCTCGAATTTCCCGTTTCAGCATCTTATCCGCAACATCATTTATTTGGTCTAATGTAAAGTAATTGCTGATTAATTTATCAAGCTTGAAATCCTCCTGCATGGCCAGATCCACCAGCCTGGGGATA
>JANQDY010000014.1 GCA_028278625.1 Thermodesulfobacteriota bacterium | reverse complement strand
TGAAAACGTGGAGATGGTGATGCCCGGTGACAATGTAGCCATGGAGGTTGTGCTGATCACCCCCATCGCCATGGAAAAGGAATTGCGCTTTGCCATCAGGGAGGGCGGCAGGACCGTCGGCGCCGGTGTCATCAGCGAAATTATTGAATAGGGGTGTGTGAGCATGCTAACCAACCAAAAGATCCGGATCCGCCTGAAAGCATATGATCACAAATTGCTGGACCGCGCTGCTATGGAAATCGTCGACACCGCCAAAGAGACGGGCGCGAGGGTGGCCGGACCGATTCCATTGCCCACGGTGATCAATAAGTACTGCGTGTTAAGGTCACCCCATGTGAACAAGAAATCGCGGGAGCAATTCGAGATCAGGACCCATAAGCGGGTTATGGATATATTGGAGCCGACACAACAGACCGTTGATTCCCTCATGAAACTTGATCTTGCGGCGGGCGTGGATGTGGAAATCAAATTATAGGAAAAGAGACGGAGAGGGAATTCCCACGGCCCCGGATGAAATGAATTGAAGGTGAGCGCTCGCACAACCGTTTACGGGGATATTGGAGTTTAGTTCTTATGGTCAACAGACTTTTTGGCAAGAAAATAGGGATGACAAGGTACTTCCTCGAAGGAGGGAAAAGCGAACCGGTCACCGTGGTGAAGGTTGGCCCCTGTGTTGTGATACAGAAAAAGACCCTGGAGAAAGAAGGCTACAATGCCATCCAGATCGGGTTTGAAACCAAAGAAGAGAAGAGGACCAACAAACCCCTGAAGGGCCACTTTGAGGCGTCCGGCGGAAAATGCTTTGCCCACTTGAATGAACTGAAGGTGGATGACGTGGATGCCTTTGAATTGGGACAGGAAATAAAATCCGATATCTTTTCCATTGGCGATACGGTTCATGTTCGAGGAAGGAGTAAAGGCAGGGGATTTGCAGGCGTCATGAAACGCTGGGGTTTCGGGGGAGGCAAGAAGACCCATGGGTCCCGCTCTCATCGTGTCCCCGGGTCAATCGGTAACAGCGCCGATCCCGCCAAAGTCATCAAGGGAAAGAAAATGCCCGGAAGGATGGGGAATACCCATGTAACCGTGAAAAACCTGAAAGTGGTCGATGTTAGGCCTGACATGGATATTCTGCTGTTGAAGGGACCCGTTCCCGGAGCGGCGGGCAACCTTCTGGAGATTGTCAAGGTTTCTTAGATGAGGATGAGGTGAATGGGCGGGTCGGTTTGATCCGCTCATTGTTATTGAGCGATACCATACCGGTTTCTTAAACAAAATCATGCAGGCAGAGGCATCGAATGACTGTCTTGGACGTATATAATTTAGAGAAAGAAAAGGTTTCGGAAGTGGAACTGAATGAAGACGTTTTTGCAGTTCCCATCAAGACGCATGTCCTCCACCAGGTGGTGGTGGCACAATTGGCCAGCCATCGATCGGGTACCGCAGCGGTTAAGAACAGGGCTGCCGTGAAGAGTTCCGGTGCCAAACTCTATCGACAAAAAGGGACTGGAAGGGCGAGGGCCGGCAGGGCTTCGTCACCCACCAGAATAGGCGGCGGCGTCGCTTTCGGCCCATCGCCTCGGAACTACGATCAAAAAGTTCCCAAGAAGGTCAGAAAATCCGCCTTGCGCATGGCCCTTTCCGACAAAGTGCAGTGTGATCAGCTCTTTGTGATAGATGATTTTACGCTTCCTGAAATAAAGACCAAACGGTTTGTGGAGGCCATGGATCATTTCGAAGTGCGAAAAGCGCTGATTGTGACAGGAGAGAAGTCGGAAAACCTGGAGAAGTCTTCCAAGAACGTGCCGAAAATAAAAGTGATGCGGTATGAAGGGTTGAATGTCTATGACGTCTTAAAATATGACACCCTTTTTCTTGAGCGGATGGCCGTTGATAAGGTACAGGAGGCATTGGGTTCGTAGTGGATATCTATCAAGTGATCAAAGAGCCGCACATAACGGAAAAGGCCAATATACAAAAAGGGGAAGTGAATCAAGTTTCCTTTAAGGTGCACCGCCAGGCCAACAAGATAGAAATCCGGCGGGCCGTTGAAGCCCTTTTCAAAACCAAAGTAATCGATGTGCGGACGATGAATATGCGCGGTAAACGCAGGCGAATGGGAAGGCATGTGGGCCGGAAGCCGAATTGGAAGAAGGCAATCGTTCAGCTCGCGCCTGGTGAAAACATTGAGTTTTTCGAAGGCATGTAATTGAAAAAAGGCGCAGTTGATAAAGTGATATTTGGTAATTTCAATTTGGGATACGGAGCTTAGTATGGGCATTAAATCCAGCAACCCCACATCACCTGGCAGAAGATTTCAAACGACTTCCACTTTTGAGGAAATAACGCGGAAGAAGCCCGAAAAAAGCCTTTTAAGGCCCCTTAATAAGAAAGGCGGCAGGAATTCGAATGGTCGCATGACGTCCCGGCACAGGGGTGGGGGCCACAAACGAGCCTATCGGCTCATTGATTTCAAAAGGGATAAAGACGGGATCCCCGCCAAAGTGGCGGCCGTTGAATATGATCCCAACCGGTCTGCTAACATCGCGCTTCTTCATTATGTTGATGGTGAAAAGCGGTACATTCTTTCTCCCAAGAACCTGTCGGTTGGGGATATCCTGATGTCGGGAGAAGGGGCAGAAATTCGAATCGGTAATGCGTTGCCGCTGAAACTGATTCCCCTTGGAACACACATCCATAACATTGAATTGAATATTGGCCATGGCGGCCAAATGGCAAGGGGAGCAGGCAGCTATTGCCAGTTGATGGCCAAAGAGGGCAGGTACGCCCAGGTGAAACTGCCGTCCGGCGAGGTGCGATTGATTCCGCTGGCCTGCAAAGCCACCATCGGTCAGGTGGGTAATCTGGAGCACGAGAATATATCCCTTGGAAAAGCCGGCAGGAAAAGATGGCTCGGAAAAAGGCCGCATGTGAGAGGTGTTGCCATGAACCCGGTTGACCATCCCCATGGGGGTGGAGAAGGAAAATCTTCCGGCGGCCGCCATCCCGTAACGCCCTGGGGAGTGCCCACAAAGGGGTACAAGACGAGAGTCCGTAAGAGCAGTGACAGATTTATTGTCAAGCGTCGGACCAAGTGAGCGTTTGTAATCTAGAATACTGTCGTTTCGGACAATTTCAATAGAGAACCTTGAAAGAGGAGGAGATGCTTTGCCAAGATCTCTCAAAAAGGGGCCGTTCGTCGATGAGCATTTGCTGAAGAAGGCCGAGAATGCAAGGGAAACAATGAGTCGCAAGATCATAAAGACATGGTCTCGCAGGTCCACGATTCTTCCCGAATTTGTCGGTCTGACCTTTGCGGTTCACAACGGCAAAAAGTTTCTGCCCGTGTTTGTCTCAGAAGATATGGTTGGCCATAAATTGGGTGAGTTTGCGCCGACGCGCACGTTCTACAGCCATGCGGGAGACAGAAAGAGCAAATTGAAGCGGTAGATTGGGCGTAACCGCGTTTGAAAGTCCGGGTTTTGGATTTTCGCCTCAAAACAGCACCAGGTCAGGGAAGCCCCTGGTTTTTAGGTCATTATTAGATTTGTGAGATTGAATATGGAAATTAGGGCAGTTGCAAGGTTTGTAAGGATCTCTCCACAGAAAATCCGTCTGATTATGTCGCAAGTTAGAGGAGAGAAGGTTGAAGATGCATTGAGTCTGCTTTCTTTTGCACCTCAAAAAGGCGCCAAAATCTTAAAGAAACTGGTCGATTCTGCTGTGGCCAATGCCCAGGAGAATTCGGAAATGGATGTGGACAATCTCTACATTTCAAAGATCTATGCAGATGAAGGTCCGACCCATAAGAGATGGCGTCCAAGGGCTTTGGGAAGGGCCACCAGAATTCTGAAAAGGACCAGCCATTTAACCGTTATTCTGGATGAAAAGCCATAGCTTTTGGAAATAGTTGGAATATAAGAAAGGTCTCGCTAACACGCTGGAGGTGAATATTGGGACAAAAAGTTCATCCAATCAGTTTTAGATTGGGAATTATCAGGAATTGGGATTCGAGGTGGTTTGCTGGAAGTCAGTACAGCACCTTTGTCTATGAAGACTACAAGATTCGAGAGTTCTTGAAAAAACGCGTTTATCAGGCCGGCGTGTCGAAAATCGAGATCGAAAGGGCTGCAAGCAAAGTGCGCATTCGAATGCACACTGCCAGACCCGGTATTGTGATTGGAAAGAAGGGCGTTGAGATCGAAAAGACCAAAAGAGATCTCGAAAAGATGATTAAGCGCGATGTGATCCTTGATATTCAGGAAGTGCGTAAAGCGGAAGTCGATGCGCAGCTTGTTGCGGAGAATGTGGCCACTCAGTTGGAACGGCGCGTGGCATTCCGGCGGGCCATGAAAAAAAGTGTGACATCCGCATTGCGCTTCGGTGCACAGGGTATAAAGATCGCGTGTGCCGGCAGGCTGGGCGGTGCTGAGATGGCGCGGCGGGAATGGTACAGGGAAGGTCGGGTACCGCTTCATACCATCCGGGCGGATATCGATTACGGATTTGCGCAGGCCTATACAACCTATGGCGTGATTGGTGTAAAAGTTACGATTTTTAAGGGCGAAATCTTGCCTGAAAAGAAACAGAAAGTAGGAAGAGCTGATGCTTAGCCCAAAAAAAGTCAAATATCGAAAGAAACAGAAAGGCCGGACCAAAGGAAAGGCAATGCGTGGGGGGACCCTGGAATTCGGTGAGTTCGGCTTGCAGGCAACGGAGTGCGGCCTGATGTCCGCCCAGCAGATTGAATCCGCGAGAATTGCGGTAACCAGGCATGTGAAACGAGGTGGGAAGGTCTGGATACGGATTTTTCCCGACAAACCCGTGGGTAAGAAACCGGCTGAAACCAGAATGGGAAAAGGAAAAGGTGCGCCGGATGGTTGGGTCGCCGTGGTCAAGCCCGGACGCGTTCTCTATGAGCTGGAAGGGGTTACAAAGGACGTGGCAGGTGAAGCGTTTCGCCTGGCGGGACACAAACTCCCTTTTGGTACCAGGTTCATCAGCAGGAGAGGTTAAATCATGAAGGCCAGCGAACTTAGGGAATTAAGCCTTGAGGAGCTTCAAGAACGGGAAAGGGAGGCAGGACAGGAGCTTTTTAACCTGCGATTCCAAAAAGCGACCGGACAGCTTGGAAATACGGCAATGATCCAAAAGACCAAAAGAAACCTGGCGCGCGTAAAGACGGTGATCAGGGAAATGGAAATTGCCGGTGCGAACAAATAACATGAGGGTGTGATGGCAGAGCGTGGACAGCAAAGAAAACTGGTTGGTACGGTTACGAGTAATCAGGCGGACAAAACCGTTTTGGTAATGGTTGAGCGGCTGACGAAACACATGACCTACGGAAAGTACATTCGCAAACGTTCTAAGTATATGGCCCATGACCCCCGGAACAGTTGTGATATTGGAGATAAAGTAAGAATCGTGGAAAGTCGTCCCATCAGCAAGCGCAAAAGGTGGGCCGTCGCTGATATTATCGAGAAGGGTAATATTGCGGTTTGATGTTTCGCGATAATGATTCGTCGGAGCTGAGCAAATGATACAGACTGAAACGAGATTGAGGATTGCTGATAATTCCGGAGCCAAGGTTGTCTCCTGTATAAAGGTTTTGGGTGGATCCAAACGGCGGTATGCCTATGTTGGGGACATCATCGTCGTGGCTGTTAAAGAGGCAATGCCCAATTCCAAAGTAAAAAAGGGCGACGTGGTCAAAGCTGTGATTGTCAGAACAGCTAAGGAGATCAGAAGGTCTGATGGATCTCATATTAAGTTTGATGATAACTCCGCAGTTTTGATCAACCAGCAGAGTGAACCCATCGGCACCAGGATCTTCGGGCCGGTTGCGAGAGAGTTGAGGGGTAAGAATTTCATGAAAATCATTTCCCTTGCTCCTGAAGTTCTTTGAGGTTTGATTTCTTTTTTGCGGGACCATTATTGGGCAGGAGTAATTGGCGTGCGGAAAAAACATCCGAATATTAAGAAGAATGACAAAGTCATTGTGCTTGTCGGAAAAGAAAAAGGAAAGATCGGCACGGTTCTGAAAGTTGATATTGAAAAGGGAAAACTGATTGTCGAAAAAGTCAATATGATCAAACGGCATTCCAAACCGAACCCGCAGATGGGACAGGGTGGCATTGTTGAAAAAGAGGCACCTCTTAATATTTCAAATGTCATGCTGGTCTGTGACAAATGCGCCGAACCGACACGCATCGGCAAGAGTGTGCTGGAGGATGGTTCAAGGGTGCGCACGTGTAAGAAATGCGGAGAGCCTTTGGATAAATAGTGAAGGTTTCCCCGTTTATTCCGGTTGGGGTTTTGATCTTTTGATTTTTCACAGTGATACAACCTATGTATTTCCGATTTCAAATAACCAGAGCCTGAAACATTGGAGGGTTAATCGTTGTCTCGATTGAAGGAAAAATACAAATCTGAAGTGGTGCCTGCGCTCATAAATGAATTCAAATATTCAAGCACAATGGCGGTACCCCGGATTAGGAAAGTTGTGCTGAATATGGGGCTGGGTGAAGCGATCCAGAACATAAAAGTCCTTGATGCCGGCGTCAATGAACTCAGCTTGATTGCCGGCCAGAAAGCGGTTGTGACCAAAGCCAGGAGGTCCATTGCGGGCTTCAAGTTGAGAGAAGGAATGCCCATCGGTTGTATGGTGACACTTCGGCGCGATCGCATGTACGATTTCCTGGACAAGCTCTTCAATGCGTCACTGGCACGTGTGCGCGACTTTCGAGGTCTCAAAGGTAAGATTTTTGACGGCAGAGGTAACTGCAGCATTGGTGTAAAAGAATTTATTGTGTTTCCTGAGATCGACTATGACAAGGTCGACAGGATGAAGGGTCTCAATATTACCATTGTCACCACGGCCGAGACGGATGAAGAGAGTCGCTTTATGCTGAAGCTTTTAGGGATGCCTTTCCGGAACTAATGGTGTTGTTTTATTCTATAAGGGGGTTATTTTGGCTAGGAAGTCGCTGATTGTAAAAGCCCAGAGAAAACCGAAGTTTTCGAGTCGTCAGTACAATCGTTGTCCCATATGTGGACGGCGAAGGGCTTATTTAAGGAGATTCGGGATCTGCCGGATCTGTTTCAGGAACATGGCCTCAAGAGGAGAACTCCCTGGGGTGGTTAAATCGAGTTGGTAGGTGGTGCGCTTTTGCAACCCGGGCATCTTAAGTCCCGGGTCAAAATAATCAGGGGGCGAAGTGAACGATGAGTATGACGGATCCGGTTGCCGATATGTTGACGCGTATTCGAAACGCGCTAAGGGCAGCACATGAAATTGTTAACATTCCGAGTTCCAAGTTGAAGATCAATTTGGCCAATGTTCTGAAATCGGAGGGGTATATCAAAAACCTCCGAATCATTTCAGACGGGCAGCATCGATACATCAGACTGTTTTTGAAATTCGATAAGAACGGTGTTCCCGTTATCGAAGGGCTGAAGCGGATCAGCAAGCCGAGTTGTCGCGTTTATGCAGGTTATGACGAGATTCCCGAAGTGCTGAACGGGTACGGCGTGAACATCGTTTCGACCTCAAAAGGGATCATGACGGATCGAGAAGCGCGGGAGCAGAAAGTGGGCGGGGAGATTCTCTGCGCTGTTTGGTAGATTCCCTGAGATACATTGGAATGGAAAAGTCCGGAGGTTTTTGATGTCACGCATAGGCAAGCGGCCCATCCCTTTACCAAAGGATGTTGAAGTCAAGTTGAATGGTGACGTGATCATCGTAAAGGGCCCGAAAGGGGCTCTTGAGCGCCGCATACATGATAAGATCAACGTTGAAATTAATGATGACAATCTATTGCTTTCCCCAAAGGATGACCACAGGGAAACACGGGCGCTCCATGGTCTTTACGGAGCACTTATCCTGAATATGGTCACCGGCGTAAACCAGGGGTTTGAAAGAGTTCTGGAGATCGTGGGTGTTGGATACCGGGCTGAAATAAGTGGCAAGACGGCCATATTTAACCTGGGTTACTCGAATCCCATACATTATGAGCTTCCAGACGGCATAGAGGCAAATGTCGACAAAAACAGGATTGTCCTGAAAGGGATTGACAAAGAGTTATTGGGCAGGACGGCCGCCAAAATTCGAAGTTTTCGCAAGCCTGAACCCTACAAGGGGAAAGGGGTCAAATATGCGGATGAAATGATTCGAAGAAAGGCTGGAAAGGCTGGCGGGGTCAAATAACCGAGATCGCGGGAACAAGAGTGAAGGGGTTGGCGAAATGGGTGCCGAGAGCAGTGGAAAGAGACGAATAAAGCGTAAGATGCGTATCCGGAAGCGCTTGAAAGGGAGTCCGGAAAAACCACGCTTATGCGTTTTCAGGAGTGCAAAGCATATTTACGCTCAGTTGATAGATGATACGACGGGCCGAACGCTGGCTGCGGTTTCTTCTCTGTCAACGGAGTTGGCTCCTGATATGGGAAAAAATGCCGGCAACAAAAAAGGCGCCGCCATTGTCGGTAAGGCCATTGGTGCCGCGGCCCTTGAAAAAGGGATAAAGACGATTTCATTTGATCGGAATGGTTTTTTGTACCACGGACGTGTAAAAGCCTTGTCGAACGCAGCCAGGGAAAGCGGTCTAGAGTTCTGATAACGCCCGTATGAAGAGAGATGCGCGAGACTTTTTTTGGATTTTGGGGTTCCTCATTCACTTTGAAAAAATGGATATGCGGGACATAATTGCAGTTACTGAGGAAAGGTAGGGGAGAATTCCATTGTTTGAAGGAGATGATGAAGTTCAACTGATTGAAAAGGTGGTCCACATCAACCGGGTGGCAAAGGTTGTAAAAGGTGGCCGGCGGTTCAGTTTCAGCGCCATTGTTGTGGTTGGTGACGGCAATGGAACGGTTGGTTTTGGACTTGGAAAAGCAAATCAGGTACCTGAGGCGATCAGAAAAGGCATCGAGAGAGCCAAGAAAGATATGACCCCGGTCAGCCTGTATGAATCTACAATTCCCTATGAAGTTGTCGGTAAATGGGGTGCGGGCCGGGTTCTTCTGAAACCGGCTGGACCAGGTACGGGATTGATCGCCGGTGGTGGTGTTCGTGCGGTCCTGGAAGCGGCTGGCGTGCAGAATATCCTCACAAAATGCCTGGGATCCCACAACGCCCACAACATTGTTAAGGCCACCATCAAAGGACTGAGGTCTTTGCGTGATCCGGCGGAAATTATGGCCCGAAGGGGGAAAGTGCTGGAGAACGAGACCCGTGGTGCGGAAACTGGGGCGGTTCAATAGACCAACACCGTACATGGATAAATGGTCTGATCAGTTGATTTGTTTCCAATGCTTTTGTAAGAGAGCCTGAAAATATGGAAAATAAAATTAAAGTGACCCTTGTCAAAAGTGGCATTGGTAGAAGCAAGAAAATTCGGGATACCCTAAGAGGGTTGGGGCTAACAAAGATAAGGAAAACCGTTGAGCTAAAAAATACGCCAGAAATCAGAGGCATGATCCAGAAGGTCTCATTCCTGGTGAAAGTCGGCTGAAAAGGATGGAAAAAGGCAATGAAAATTCATGAGCTTTCACCTGCCAAAGGGGCAAAACGTGGACGAAAAAGGGTTGGCAGAGGCCCCGGCTCAGGGCATGGCAAAACCGCCTGTCGCGGCCATAAAGGGCAGAAATCGCGTTCAGGCGGAAAGGTCCGTCCGGGCTTTGAAGGGGGCCAGATGCCCATACACAGAAGGCTGCCGAAACGCGGCTTCAAAAATCCTTTTCGAAAAGAATACAGTGTCTTAAATGTGGGTGATTTAAGCCGCTTTGAACCCAACACGGAACTGGATCCGAATGCGTTAAAAGAAGCAGGACTGGTTTGGAAGATGCTTGACGGCGTTAAGCTGCTTGGAGACGGGGAGGTCTTGCATCCTCTGGTCATTCGGGTTCATAAAGTAAGTCATTCGGCAAGAGAAAAAATAGAGGGCGCAGGGGGAAGGGTGGAACTTCTTTAGACTTTTTCGCCGCAGCCTGACGGTCCTTTGAAGAACACTTGATGCGAGATGATTGAATGATTGGTGGCCTACAGAATATTCCCAAGATCCCGGAGTTGAAAAAGAAAATACTCTTTACGCTGATGATGCTGGCCGTTTATCGCATTGGGTGTCATATTCCGACGCCCGGCATTGACGGGGCGGCGCTGGGGGCTTTTTTTGATGCGAGGCAGGGAACCCTTTTCGGTCTCTTCGACATGTTCTCAGGCGGTGCCTTGAGCCAAATGTCGGTCATGGCGCTGGGGATTATGCCCTATATCAGCGCCTCCATTATTCTGGAGTTGATGACCGTTGTGGTCCCCTATCTGGAAAAGCTCAAAAAAGAAGGGGAGCAGGGCCGAAAGAAAATCACCCAGTATACCCGGTACGGAACCGTTTTGTTGAGCATGATTCAAGGGTTTGGTATTGCGGTGGGTCTCGAAAACATGAGCAGTCCCGGAGGTGTGATGGTTGTGCCCGTCGGCGGATGGGGATTTCGCATCCTGACGGTCATAACGCTCACTGCTGGAACCGCTTTTCTCATGTGGCTGGGCGAGCAAATCACTGAAAGGGGGATCGGCAACGGAATCTCTCTGATCATTTTTTCAGGGATCGTGGCCAGGTTTCCCGTGGCGGTGATGAACAGTTTCAGACTCATGGGAACAGGGGAGTTGACGCCTTTTTTCATGGCCCTCATCGTGGCCCTCATGATTGTGGTGATCGGGGTTATCGTGTTTGTGGAAAGAGGGCAACGGAGGATACCCGTGCAATATGCCAAACGGGTTGTGGGGCGAAAAATGTACGGCGGGCAGACGACGCATCTTCCCTTGAAGGTGAATACCGCCGGGGTCATTCCGCCCATATTCGCCTCTTCCATTATTATGTTTCCGGCAACCATCGCCAACTTCCTTAGCGTTGATGAGTATCCCTGGTTACAGCATATTGTGAACGCCTTGGCGCCCGGACATATTATCTATACCCTGATATATGTAACGTTCATCTTCTTCTTCTGCTATTTCTATACGGCCGTCCATTTTAATCCGGTGGATGTTGCCGACAATATGAAGCGTTCGGGCGGGTTCATACCAGGTATCAGACCGGGGAAAAACACGGCGGAATACATTGACAGAGTACTGACCCGGCTGACATTTTCAGGCGCCATATATGTTTCGGCCATTTGTGTACTGCCCAATATTCTGATTTATCATTTGAATGTGCCTTTCTATTTTGGCGGTACGGCGCTTCTGATTGTGGTGGGTGTTGCAATGGATACCACGAATCAGATTGAATCCCATATGTTAACGCGTCATTACGAAGGTTTCATGAAAAAGGGGTTCGGCAAATCGAGATAGTTTTTGGTCTGAAATGATTCTCTGGCGCTCTTGAAATCAAATGTGAGCGCCGCTGGGTTAACATTTAACCTCCAGGGTTGCGGTCATGGGCGAAGACGAAACCATTGAAGTTCAAGGTGTCGTGATTGAGACCCTGCCAAATGCAGAATTCAATATTGAATTGAAGAACGGACATCGGCTGCTGGGTCGCATCTCCAAGGATATGAAACATCGGTTTGTCAGAATACTGCCCGGGGATGTGGTAACCATCGCCTTATCTCCCGAGGATTTGAACCGGGGACGTATCGTGTTCCGAGCGGCATAGTCGTTTTTGTTGACGGATACTGAATATCAAGAAGCGGGTGCTGTTATGAAAGTAAGACCATCGGTTAAAAAGATGTGTAAAAAGTGCAAGATCATTCGAAGGCATGGGATCACTCGGGTGATATGCGAGAACCCTCGTCATAAGCAGCGACAGGGGTAGTTTTCTTTTTCTTGCGCAGTTAAAGGAACGGACTGTGCCAAGGATCGTTTATCGAACCATTAAGGTGTAAAAGAGGAGCAGAAGATTGGCAAGGATCGCAGGTGTCGATTTACCGAGAGGAAAGAGGATAGAGATCGCTCTTACTTACATATACGGCATTGGGAGGACCTCTTCCCAGAAAATGCTGACTGAGGCCGGTATTGATTGGGATATCAAATCGGATGAGTTGACCTCTGATCAGATCACAAGTATTCGAAAAATCATCGACGAAAAATATACTGTTGAAGGTGATCTCAGGCGAGAAGTTTCCATGAACATCAAGCGGCTGATGGATTTGGGCCTCTACAGAGGTTTGAGGCACAGACGCGGGTTGCCGGTCCGCGGACAACGAACCAGCACCAATGCCAGAACGCGAAAAGGCCCCAGAAGGGCAGTGGTGGGCAAGCGGAAGTAAAGAAAAGGTGAGGAAATCAAATGGCGAGAACCGATAGAAAGAAAGGTCGTTCGAGGCGGGAAAAGAAGAATGTCCCCACGGGGATTGTTCATATCCAGTCCACTTTCAATAATACCATTATTACCATCACAGACACGAGCGGCAACGTGATTGCTCAGTCAAGCGCAGGCCGTGGTGGGGTGAAGGGGTCGCGGAAAAGCACTCCCTTCGCAGCGCAGATTGCGGGGCGGGACGCGCTCAGGAAAGCCATGGAGCAGGGAATGCGTGTGGCGGAAGTTCGCGTGAAAGGACCGGGCGTGGGCCGTGAAGCTGCCCTTCGGTCGTTACAAGTGGAAGGATTTACGGTGACAATGATCCGTGATGTTACGCCCATACCCCACAATGGTTGCCGGCCTCCAAAAAGGCGAAGAGTTTAGTGGTTATCGGTTCCATGTCATAACATAAAGACAGTGGCGAACATCGGATAGAAAGAAGGAAGGTAGGAGGGGCTAGCTTGGCCAGATACAGGGATTCTTCATGCAGGTTGTGCCGACGTGAAAATTTGAAGCTTTTTCTCAAGGGAGACCGTTGTTACGGCGATAAATGTGCATTTGAAAGGCGGGCCTATGCGCCCGGACAGCATGGTCAGAGAAGGGGAGGAAAGCTCTCTGACTATAGCCAACAGCTCAGGGAAAAGCAAAAGGTAAAGAGAATTTATGGCATTTTAGAGAAGCAATTCAAAGGCTATTACTATCGAGCGGAAAGACAAAAAGGGATTACCGGTACGAACCTTCTCTTATTGCTTGAAAAGCGTTTGGATAATGTCGTGTACAGGATGGGATTTGCAGCGTCGAGAACACAGGCCCGTCAATTGATCCGGCATAACCACTTCCTGGTGAACCAGAGAAAGGTGAATATTCCCTCCTTTCAGGTCAAAGTGGGCGATGTCGTGGAAGCAAAGGAGAAGAGCCGGGAAGTCTCTCAAATTATTGAGGCAATGGAGACGGTTGTCAGACGAGGCGTTCCGGGCTGGATGGAAGTGGAAAAGGAAGCGTTCAAGGGGACCATGAAGGGGCTTCCAAACCGAGAAGATCTCACGATGCCCATTCAGGAACAACTGATTGTGGAATTGTACTCGAAGTAGTTCCTTCAGGATGAAACGCTGCAGAGGGAGCATTTCAAATCTTGAACTAATCAATGGGGGAGGCTTTTTTGGCAGATCTAAAAAGCAGAAATTGGCGGGAATTGATAAAACCGAAACGGATTGAAATCGATCAGGAAACCAATACGAATACCTATGGAAAATTTGTGTGTGAACCGCTTGAAAGGGGTTTTGGGATTACGATCGGCAATGCGTTGAGGCGAATTCTGCTATCATCCCTTCAGGGGGCGGCGATCGTTTCTGTCAAGTTTGATGATGTGGTTCATGAGTTCTCCAGCATACCGGGTGTATTGGAGGATGTTACGGATATTATTCTGAATCTGAAGGAGATTAAACTAAAAACCCTTGATGTTGAAGAGGCGGTCATCCGTATCAATAGGGCAGGTGAAGGAACTGTTTCGGCAGGGGATATTGAAACGGACGGTTTTGTGGAAATCCTTGATCCCAATCAGCATATCGCTTCTCTGAACAAAGAGGGCCGCCTGAACATGGAAATGGTGGTCAAAATGGGAAAAGGGTACGTCCCCGCTGAAAGGTTGAAAGAAGAGAACACTCCCATTGGCATTATTGCCATAGATGCGGCATTTTCATGTGTGAAAAAAGTAAATTATGTGGTCACCAATTCAAGAGTGGGGCAGGTTACGGATTATGATAAGCTGACCTTGGAAGTCTGGACGGACGGTAGCGTTTTCCCGGAAGACGCGGTCGCCTTTGCAGCCAAAATCCTCAAAGAACAGATGAATCCCTTTATCAATTTTGAAGAGGAAGTTGAGCCTGTTGAGGAAGAAGAAGTCCGGGAAGAGGAAGAGGTGAACGAAAATCTCTTCCGCCCCGTTTCCGATCTTGAATTGTCTGTTCGTTCTGCCAATTGTCTTCAGAATGCCAAGATCAATCTGATTGGCGAACTGGTCCAGAAGACCGATGCTGAGATGTTGAAGACAAAGAATTTCGGGCGAAAATCTCTCAATGAAATAAAGGCCATACTGGCGGATATGGGGTTGAGTCTGGGGATGAAGCTGGATTTTTCACCGCCTTCTCAAGAGTCCGATGAAGAAGAGAGGGAAACGGATTCTCCAGAGGAAAACGAGACCCCCTTGGCAGGTGAATCCGAAGGGGATTCCTTTCTTGAACAAGATGGTACGAAGACAGAAGAAGGTGGCATAAGGGATTAGGAACAGGGGAAAAACCGATGAGGCACAGGAAGGCTGGAAATCAGTTAGGGCGCAATACAAGTCACCGCAGAGCGATGCTCAGGAATATGGTTACATCGCTCTTCAAATATGAAAAGATCGAGACGACGGACGCCAAAGCCAAAGCGATCAGGCCCATTGCGGAAAAGATGATAACGCTTGCGAAAAGAGGCGATCTGCATGCACGGCGCCAGGCGCTGGGATATATGCAGGACAAAGAGGTCACCCACAGACTTTTCGATGAATTGAAGGATCGTTATTCAAACCGTGAAGGAGGATATCTCAGGATCATCAAGAAAGGTTTTCGAAAGGGGGACGGCGCTTCCATTTCCGTGGTGCAACTTCTGTCCGATGACGAGGGGGAAGCAGCTAAGAATTGACCATAGCGAACATTTCTGATACAATCATAGAGATTTTCCGCAGCAATTTGTATTCCGAGATTAAAGCGACATTGGCAGACTGCCTGTGAGGCGTGGAACTGCCGTCAAGCGAAAAAACAGATTATGAAACCAAGTGGGAGAAACAATTGAAACCCTCTTGTCCGGATTGGGCAAGGGGGTTTTTTTCGGGGGCTGACTGTGAGTACATTCGAACATAAAGACCTTCTTGGCATGGAGGCATTATCTGCCGCTGATATTGGACTCATTCTGGATACCGCAGATTCTCTCAAGTCCATTTCATTCAGGGACATTAAAAAGGCGCCGACGCTCAGGGGCAAGAGCGTGGTCAATTTCTTTTATGAACCGAGCACCAGGACCAAATCTTCATTTGAAATCGCCGCAAAAAGACTCAGCGCAGACACTTTCACACTTTCTGCCTCAACAAGCAGCATGGTGAAAGGCGAGACGCTTCTGGATACGGCCAGAAACCTGCAAGCGATGAATCCGGATGTGATCATCCTTCGCCATTCATCCAGCGGTGCCCCACACGTCTTTGCAAAAAAGGTTAAGGCATCAGTGGTTAACGCAGGCGATGGTATCAATGAACACCCGACCCAGGCGCTTTTAGACCTTTACACCATTCGGGAGAAGAAGGGGGGCTTTGAGGGACTAAACGTTGTGATCATCGGAGATATTGCCCACAGCCGGGTCGCCAGGTCCAATATCATCGGTTTGAGAAAAATGGGTGCGACTGTGAGGATTGCGGGACCTCCGACGATGATTCCAAAGGAAATCGAGTCGATGGGCGTATCCGTTTACAATGATCCGGCCGCTGCTGTTACGGATTGCGATGTGGTCATGATGCTTAGGGTCCAGCTGGAGCGCCAGAGCAAGCTTCTTTTTCCAAGTATTCGAGAGTACGGCACCTTTTTTTGTCTCAAGGAAAAAATGCTCAAAAATGCGAAGAAAGATGTGATTGTCATGCATCCGGGTCCAATGAATCGGGGCGTTGAGATTGCAAGCGATGTTGCGGACGGTCCCTATTCGGTGATCCTGGATCAGGTGGCCAATGGTGTGGCCGTGCGAATGGCAGTGCTCTATCTTTTGATTGGAGGCGCAAAGAGTGATAATAGCGATCAAAGGGGGTGAAGTGGTTAACCCCCGTAAAGGTACGGTAGAAGAAAAAGATCTGATCATCGAAAACGGCAAGGTGGCCCGTATTCTGCCGAAAGGGGCGTCGGGTGAAATGCCGTCGGCAAAAGAGACCATCGACGCGGGTGGCAAGGTGATAGTTCCCGGTCTCATAGATGTTCATACGCATTTGAGAGAGCCCGGCTACGAATACAAGGAGGACATCTCAAGCGGAACAATGGCTGCCGCTGCCGGCGGCTATACAGCCATCGCCTGCATGCCCAACACTGCGCCGCCCAATGATTGTCGTTCGGTTACCGAATTCATCCTGGAGCAGAGCAAAAGGGCCGGTAGCGCCATGGTTTATCCCATCGCCACCATATCAAAGGGGCAGAAAGGGGAGGCTTTGGTCGATTTCTGCGAACTGGCCGCCGCGGGAGCCGTCGGTGTTTCAGATGATGGGTTTCCCGTTATCAACAGTGAACTCATGCGGCGGGCCCTTGAATACGCCAATTATTGCGGATTGACTGTCATCAGCCATTGTGAAGACCCGAACCTGTCGCTGGGCGGCGTGATGCATGAAGGGGAGGTCTCCACGCGGATCGGCTTGCCCGGGACCGCCGGTGCCAGTGAAGATATTTTCGTTTACAGGGAGATTTCCCTGGCCCGCCTGACCGGTTGTCCTGTTCACATTGCTCATGTGAGCACCGGCGTTTCCGTTGAATTGATCCGACGGGCCAAAGACGAAGGTCTTCCCGTGACGGCAGAGACCGCTCCCCATTACTTCACCCTCAACCACGAATCATTGGTGGGCTACGATACACGATTCAAGGTAAATCCGCCGCTGAGAACCGGGGAAGACGTGGCCCTGATCAAGAAGGGATTGGCCGACGGCGTGATCGATGTGATTGCCACCGACCATGCACCCCATGACAGGCTTGAAAAGGAGGTGGAATTCGACAGGGCCGCATTCGGCATGATCGGACTTCAGACGGCGTTGCCGCTTACCCTTGATCTGGTGAGAGAAGGGGTGATGACCTTGCCGGAAGCCGTTTCAAAACTCTCAAGCAGTGGCGCGGCGCTTCTGAATGTTCCGGGCGGTGAAATCAAAGAGGGAGAAAAAGCTGATCTGGCCATCGTCGACATGGCGTGCGAATACATTTTCCAAGAAGAGGACATCCTTTCAAAGAGCAAGAACTCGCCTTTTTTGGGAAGGACCCTGAAAGGCAGATGTGATTTGACAATGGTTGGAGGCAAGATTGTCTACCGGCGAAGCAGCTAGAATCCTCGTCGTTGATGACGAGCAGAGCATGCGCGAGTTTCTGGAAATCATGCTGGCCAAGGAAGGGTACCAGACGGTATCCGCCAGGGACGGAGAAGAAGCGGTTCACATCCTGGAAAAGGCGTCCTTCGACCTGGTCATTACGGACATTCGCATGAAAACCATCGACGGTTTGGGTGTGCTCAAAAAAGTCAAGCGCGTGAATCCCGGCACGGTGGTTATTCTGATTTCCGCTTTTGCCACCGCTGAAACGGCCGTTGAAGCCATGAAAGAAGGGGCCTATGACTATATACCGAAACCCTTCAAGGTCCATGACTTCAAGCGCATTATAACGGAGGCATTGGCGTCCGGCCGGTCCGCCGCCAAAGCGGATGCATCCTCCCCGAAAGAAACACTTCATTTCGGGTCTCTGGTCGGTGAGAGCCCGCAGATGCAGAAAGTATACGATCTTATCAAGCGGGTTTCAGGGACCCGGACCAACATCTTGATTACCGGTGAAAGCGGTACGGGAAAAGAGCTGGTGGCACGCGCCATTCATAAGCTGAGCCAGCGCAAGGAGAGGCCCATCGTGGTCATTAATTGCGCCGGGATTCCCGAGAATCTGATTGAGAGCGAGCTGTTCGGATTCAAAAAGGGTGCCTTTACCGGTGCCATGGCGGACAAGGAAGGGTTGTTCGGCGTGGCTGACGGGGGAACGGTCTTTCTGGATGAGATCGGCGAACTCTCGCCGGTGATCCAGGTAAAACTGTTGCGGGTGATTCAGGACCGGACCTTTACGGCCGTGGGTTGCACCGATGTGAAAACCGTGGATGTCCGTTTCATTGCCGCCACCAATAAGAATCTTGAAGCGGAAGTGATTAGTGGTAATTTTAGGGAGGACCTTTACTTCCGCTTAAATGTGATCTCCATTGACATTCCCCCACTGAGGGACAGAGAAGGGGATATCCCTCTTTTGGCCCAGCATTTCCTGGAAAAATATTCTCTGGAAATGGGCAAGGATATTGGAAAGATCTCCGCATACGCCATGAGTATCCTGGAAAAATACACTTTCCCCGGCAATGTGAGGGAATTGGAGAACATCGTGGAAAGAAGCGTGGCCCTTGAAACCTCCAATATCGTTCTGCCCGGAAGCTTGACGCTGTCCAACCTGCGGACGGAGGGCGAAGCCTCTCGCGTGGGCCCGGAAACCACCCTCGATCCAAAAGGGATCAAACTGGATGAAGTGATGGCGGAAATCGAAAAGCGATACGTGGAAGAGGCAATGAAAATGGCCCAGGGGTCGAAACAGCGGGCCGCGGAACTTCTGGGCATCAACCTCCGTTCCCTCCGTTACAGGCTCGACAAGATGTGATCCCCTTCATTTTGTTCCAATCATTTTTAGGCACTCATTCATATACGGTTCCGCCTGCCTTTTATCACGAATGCTTTCGAAGCTCGTGAGCGCCCTTTTAAAATCTCCAAGGTTCATGAGGCTGATCCCTTTACACAGTTTCAGTTGATCGTTTTCTGGAAATACGGCCAACCCCTCATCAAGAAGAGTGACCGATGCACGAAAGGCGCCCTGGCGTTGTTTCATCATGGCAAGCCCCAGGTAGGCCCGCCCGTTGGGTGCATAACCAAGGGATTTTCTGAAGAGGTGTTCCGCGGTTTCATCTTTTCGGGGAATTGCTTCAATTCTGGCATAGTCGCCGTGGCTGAAGGTCATGGCGAGCCTTGAAAGAAAATCAGCGTTTGATTCCCGGAAGTCCTCTTCTTCCGTCAGTTCAATGGCAGCTGCAAAGTCGGGCAGCGCTTCGTGAAATGCCAGCCTCAGCTTCCTGCCGAAATCAAGTATCATTTTTTCAGTTAACTGGGGGTCCGTTTCAAAATAGAGGATGTCTTCGATCTTCTGGAGCCATATGTCGTCATTCTGTCCGGAACGCTCCAAAAACATGTCATAGAGGGTTGTTCCCGGAAAAATGTCCAGAATGTAGAAGATGGTTGCCAAGGGTTTGATGCGATGGATCAGGTCAATGGTCTCCTGGATGGTAATGATGGTTTCACCGGGTGATCCGTAGATGAAATAGGCCCGGGCCAAAATGCCGTATCGGGTGGTCAGCTGAAAAGCATTTTCGATCTCTTCGGATTTGATCTTTTTGTTCAGGAATTCTCTTATGCTCTCTGAACCGCTTTCCACGCCGTAACTGATCTGGGTACACCCGGCCAGCCGCATCCACCTGAGGACTTCTTCGTCCACCAGGTCTACCCGGGAGATGGCAAACCAGGTTATTTTAAGGCCCGCATCAATAATCTTTTTGCAGATATCAATAACCCGCCTTTTGTTGATCAGAAAGGTATCATCCGAGAAGTAGAAAAAATCGATCCCTTTTTCATAGAGGTGGATCAGCTGGTTGACGAAGTAGGCCGCGGAATGAAATCTTACCCGATGACCCCAGAATTTGGGTGAGCCGCAAAAAGTGCAGTTGGCCGGGCAACCGCGAGTGAAAGCCACATGCTGATACGCAAAATATTTCGATGGAACGGGAAGGTCATCCAGGTTTTTTACGGGATTGGACGGAAGGGTCTTCATGGGTCGCTCATTTGACCGAAAAGCGATGCCCTTGATGGATTTGAGCTTTTCAGGGTTTCCCGCTTCAATGGCCTTGACAAGCGCCAAAAAAGGGTATTCCCCTTCACCAATAACGCAAAAATCGACCTGATGGAAATGTGTGAGGAAATGCTTCCATAGAAAGGTGGGGCCGATCCCCCCAAAAATCACGGTGACATCAGGGAGAAGGGTTTTGGCCATCTCCGCGATTTGAAGGGCGCCCCATCGGTTGGCCTGAAGCACTGAAAAACCGATAATTTCAGGTTTCTTTTGGCTGATGACCCGGCCCACGGTTTCTGAAAGGTCTTCCTGGCGGGCCCAGTTCAATACTTCCACATCATACCCCCGTTCTTTCAACAGGGCTCCCACGTAATAAAGGCCCAAAGGTGGCACCGCCACCTCTTCTTCGTGGACTCTCGCTTCCAGAAACGGGGGGTATATGAGGAGAATTTTCATTGATCCGGTGGCATCCCGCACACTTGATTTTTGCCAAAGACCCTGAGGCACCATACCCCTATATAATATGGATGGTTTTGTCAAAAGGCTTTTTCAGCGAGCTTTTATGGTAACACAAAAAAGACTTGACAAATAGATCCGGTTCACTTAATACTCCGGCGTATATAAATCAATTGCCTGACTTTTGGGCCCGTTTACAAAATGGTTGCAACACCCAACAACATTATCGTCATTATCAGCGCAGCAGGGATCGTCGTATCCTTGTTGCTTCTCCTGCTTCTGGTCGGGACGACCAAAAGCCATGACCTGATAATGACCTAGCAACCCAAACAGATTTTCTCCCAGCCGTTATCAGGTTCTCCTGATAACGGTTTTTTTTTGGAGACGCAACAGAAGCAATAAGCAGAAGTATTAGAGGATTCTGAATCAGAACTGGAGAAAGACCATGGCAGAAGAAATCTTCATCTACGATACCACACTCCGTGACGGCACGCAGGGAGAAGAAGTGACCCTTTCCGCGGAAGACAAGGTGAGAATTGCGCGAAAGCTGGATGATTTCGGAATCCATTATATTGAAGGCGGGTGGCCCGGAAGCAATCCAAAAGACGCCCGCTTTTTTGAGCTGGCAAAGGAGATCGATTTCAAAAATGCCCGTTTGACCGCATTTTGCAGCACTCGCCACCCCCGGAACCGAGCGGAGGAAGATGAGAACATTCAATCGCTTCTCAAAACCGAAACGGAAACCGTGGCGATTTTTGGTAAAACATGGGACCTTCACGCCACCCAAATCCTGGAGGTTTCCCTGGATGAAAACCTGTTCATGATCGAGGACACGGTCGCGTATCTCAAAAACCAAGATCGTCGTGTCATTTTCGATGCGGAACACTTCTTTGACGGTTACAAGAATAACCCCGAATATGCACTCAAAGCCCTTGGTGCGGCGGAAGCCGGGGGAGCGGATTTCATCGTGTTGTGTGATACCAACGGCGGCAGCATGTCCGACCAGGTGAATGACATCGTGACACGGGTCAATGGCTTTTGCCAGCGGCCATTGGGGATTCATACCCACAATGACTGTGGCCTGGCGGTGGCGAATTCCATTGTGTCGGTTCAAGCGGGTGCGAAAATGGTGCAGGGTACCATCAATGGATATGGAGAGCGTTGCGGCAATGCGGATCTCATCAGCGTTGTGGGAAATCTCCATTTTAAGCTGGGCTACCCGTGCATGTCTGAAAAGAGTGTGCGGCAATTGACTGAACTGTCGCGGTTTGTCAGTGAAATTGCCAATATCCCACCTCAAAAACAGCGTCCATTTGTGGGAAAAAGCGCTTTTGCCCATAAAGGGGGGGTGCACGTGAGTGCCGTTTTGAAGCTGCCCAAAGCCTACGAACATATTCCTCCCGAACAGGTTGGCAACCGCCGTCGAGTTCTGGTATCGGATCTTTCGGGCAAGAGCAATATCGATTTCAAATCGGAGGAAATGGGCATCAAGCTGGGTGGGAACGGTTTTGACAGCGAAAAGATCGTCCAGGAAATCAAACGCCTTGAGGATGAGGGATACCAATTCGATGCGGCTGAAGGGTCTTTGGAATTGCTCATGAAAAAAGTAACGGGCCAGTTTATGGAACCTTTTTCACTGGAGTCCCTGCGGGTGACCACGGAAAAGAATCGGGACGGGTCCGGATCATCCCAGGCGACCATCAAAATAGCAGTGGGTGATGAACATGAGATAACCGCGGCGGAAGGGGACGGACCGGTGAATGCCCTGGACAATGCCCTCAGAAAGGCGCTCAATAAATTCTTTCCCCAGATCAGCGAAATGGCACTGGTTGATTTCAAGGTCCGCGTTATTGACGGAAGCGATGCCACAGCCGCAAAAGTGCGGGTTCAGATTGAAACGAGGGATAAACGGGAGATCTGGTCAACCATCGGTGTGTCGGAAAATGTCATTGAAGCCAGTTGGCAGGCCCTTGTTGACAGCATACAATACAAATTGCTGAAAGAATCGGGGCAATCAGAGTAAAGGATTTGAAAAAGGAGTACCATGGAAACCCTTGGGATCAACAGGAGGATTTTCGCCGCAGATTCATCATATGATTTGAATCTGTGGAGGGTCCTTATGGCAACATCACGTGCGAAGGACTTTGAACGGACCATTTCATGGTCGTGATGATTGATTGCGTTATTTTTGCCATAAGGAGAAGATTAAATGGAAGATCGTGTTATTTTCTTTGATACCACTTTGAGGGATGGGGAACAGTCTCCGGGCGCCAGTATGAACAGCGCCGAAAAACTGAGAATCGCCATGCAGTTGGAAAGATTGGGGGTCGATGTGATGGAAGCGGGTTTTCCTGCTTCGTCGCCGGGCGATTTTGAGTCGGTGCAGTTGATTGCCAACAAGATAGAGAAGGTGGAAATCGCCGGCCTTGCCAGAACGGCCAAGAATGATATTGATCAGGCCTGGGGAGCTGTTCGGGATGCGGTGACACCCAGAATTCATACCTTTATCGCCACCAGTGATATCCACATGGAGTGTAAACTCAGAATGTCCCGTGAAGATGTCATTCGTGAGACGGTTGAGAGCGTCAAATACGCCAAGAGCCTTTGTGACAGCGTTGAGTTTTCAACCGAAGACGGCACCCGATCAGACCGCGATTTTCTCTGTCGCGTATTTGAGGCGGCCATCGCGGCGGGCGCCACCACCATTAACCTGCCCGACACCGTGGGATACGCGGTGCCGGAAGAGTTTGGTGCGCTGGTGAAATATGTGCGGGAGCACACGCCCAATATCCACAAGGCCATTATGAGTGTTCACTGTCACAATGATCTGGGGCTGGCCACGGCCAACACCCTGGCGGGAATCAGTGCCGGTGCCCGCCAGGCGGAGGTGACCGTTAACGGTATTGGTGAGCGGGCCGGGAACACGTCCCTTGAAGAAATCGTCATGGCCCTTTTTACCCGAAAGGATCAAATGGGTGTGCAAAGCCGCGTTAATACGCGGGAGATTCATCCCACCAGCCGGCTGATCTCCATGATTACCGGTATTGTGGTACAACCCAACAAGGCCATTGTAGGTGCCAATGCCTTTGCCCATGAAGCGGGCATCCATCAGGACGGCGTGCTCAAAAATCCCATGACCTATGAAATCATGAGTCCCGAAACCGTGGGGCTTAAAAGCAACAGAATGGTCATGGGAAAACACTCAGGGCGTCATGCCTTTAAGGACAGGCTCAATCAAATGGGGTATGAACTGAGCCGCAAAGAATTAAACCACCTCTTTGGCAAATTCAAACAGCTGGCGGACAAACGGAAGGAGATCCTGGAAGAGGATATTGAGGCACTGGTGGCCGAAGAAATCCTGAGGGTTCCGGATATCTACGAGCTCTTGTATCTCAACGTGGTCAGTGGTACGGTGGCCGTGCCCACCGCCACCGTGAAGTTGAAAATCAGAGATGAAGAGGTGCAAAGCGCCGGTTTTGGTGTGGGCCCCATCGATGCGGCGTTTAACACCATCGTGAAAATGACCAACAGCACGGCAAAACTGATGCGGTTTTCCGTCAATGCCATTACCGGCGGAATGGATGCCCAAGGTGAAGTGACGGCGCGACTCCAGGAAAACGGATTTGTGGCCCTGGGCAAGGGGACGGACTCGGATATTATCACCGCCAGCGCAAAAGCCTTTGTCAACGGTTTGAACCGCCTGGAGCACATGAGAGAGAATCCCAGGGTGTCTCCCACCGAATGTGTTATTTGAAAAATCATGAATAAGGTAACAACCATTATGGATATGACCATTACGGAGAAGATATTGGCAGCACATGCGGGACAGGAATCGGTCTCCCCAGGAGATCTGATTCAGGTCCGGGTCGACATGGCGCTGGCCAATGACATAACCGCGCCCCTGGCCATAGACGTCTTTCACGAGCTGGGCGTGCCTCAGGTATTTGACCGTGACAAGATCGCCCTCGTGCCGGATCATTTTGTGCCCAACAAAGACATCCCATCGGCGGAGCAGGCGAAAATCATGGAAGATTTTGCTTACCAATATGGAGTAAAGCACTATTTCAAGGTGGGCGAAGCGGGTATTGCCCATGTCATTCTGCCGGAAAAGGGCCTTGTGGTTCCGGGTGACGTGGTGATCGGCGCCGACAGCCATACCTGTACCTATGGTGCCATGGGCGCTTTTTCAGCGGGGGTGGGCAGCAGCGATCTGGGAGCGATTATGGCCACCGGCCAGACATGGCTGAAAGTTCCCGAGGCCATAAAACTGGTCTATGAGGGAAGGCTTAAAAAATGGGTTGGGGGCAAAGATCTGATCCTTTTCACCATCGGTCAGATGGGGGTTCAGGGAGCCCGTTACAGGACCATGGAATTCACCGGTTCCGCCCTGGCGCAGCTTCAGATGAATGACCGGTTTACCATGGCCAATATGGCTGTTGAGGCGGGGGCCAAAAACGGCATATTCGAGCCGGATGATGTGGTGCGTGCATACCTGAAAGGGCGAAGCAAGAGAGAAGGCATATACTGGAAGAGCGATTCCAACGCATCCTATGAAGAGGTCATTTTGTTTAATGTGGATCAGGTGGAACCCCAGGTGGCCTTTCCCCACTCCCCGGAAAATGTGGTGCCCATTTCCCAGGCGGATAAGGTGCCCCTGGATCAGGTGTTTATCGGCTCCTGCACCAATGGGTTTATGGACGACCTGAGGATGGCTGCCCAACTGTTGAAGGGCCGGAAAGCGGCTCAAAAAGTCCGGTTGATCGTCATACCCGGATCCCCGATGATTTACAGACAAGCCATGAAAGAGGGTATTCTGGAGACTTTTATGGACGCTGGAGCCGTCATTGGGCCTCCCAGCTGCGGCCCCTGCCTGGGGGGGCATCTGGGGATTCTGGCAAAGGGTGAAAGGGCCCTTTCCACGACGAACAGGAATTTCATCGGCCGCATGGGGCACAGCGAAAGCGAGGTTTACCTGGCCGGTCCCGCAGTTGCCGCCGCATCCGCCGTGTTCGGCCGGATCGCCGGTCCGGAAGAATTATAAATCATATGTCCTAGGGACATTTGGAGGATAAAAAGAAGACATGAAACTCAAAGGCAAGGTGTTCAAATTCGGTGACCATATCGACACGGATCTCATTATCCCAGCTCGCTTCTTAAATGTGTCGGACAAAAATGAGCTGGCGAAAAACTGCTTTGCGGATATGCGGCCAGGGTTTGCCGTCCAGGCAAAAGAGGAGGGGATTATCGTTGCGGGCGAGAATTTCGGATGCGGATCATCCCGCGAGCATGCACCGATTGCGCTTAAGGCCGCTGGCATCCAATGCATTGTGGCAAAGAGCTTTGCACGGATTTTTTATCGCAACGCATTCAATATCGGTCTTCCCATTCTGGAAGCACCCACGGTCGCGGAAATCGTTGAGGATGGGCACCTGGTCCATATTGATCTGGCTTTGGGAGACATCTATCACGAGGAAACGGAAACCGTATTAAGCGCCACGCCCCTGCCGTCATTTATGCGTGAAATGGTGAAATGCGGCGGCCTGGTGCCGTATATTAAAAAGCAGCAGGCCATGGAATCGGCATGAAAGTGACCCGTCGGTTAAGTGATTGCATGGGGTCAGCAGAGACTTCATTTGGAAGGAGGGGATTAAGATTAAACTCACAGGTACCGAAATATTTCTGAGAGTTCTGGAGGAGGAAGGAGTGGATGCCATTTTCGGCTATCCCGGTGCGGCAGTCATCGATATCTACGATGCCTTGGAGAAAACCGATTTTAAGAATATCCTGGTCCGTCACGAGCAGGGGGCCGTTCATGCGGCCGACGGTTATGCCAGGGCATCGGGAAACGTCGGTGTATGCCTGGTGACCTCCGGACCGGGGGCCACCAATACCGTCAGTGGCATCGCCGCCGCCTATGCCGATTCGATACCGCTTGTGGTGTTCACGGGGCAGGTGCCTACCGGATTGATCGGAAACGATGCGTTTCAGGAAGTGGATATTGTGGGGATCACCCGCCCTTGCACCAAACACAACTATCTGATAACAAAGATCGAAAATCTGGCCGAAACCATTCGTGAGGCGTTTCATATCGCCAGAAGCGGCCGGCCGGGGCCCGTGCTGGTGGATTTGCCCAAGGACATGATGTCCCTAAAGGCCGAGTTCAATCAAAGGAAACCGGTCAAACTGAAATCGTACCAGCCCAATTACAAGCCCAATTTGCGGCAGTTGGGAAAGGTCATTGATCTCATCAAAAAGGCCAAAAGACCCTTGATTCTGGCCGGCGGTGGTGTGATTCTTTCAAAGGCCGCCGGAGAACTGAAGAAATTCGCGGAGGCCATCGAATCTCCGGTGACAACGACCCTTATGGGCCTGGGCGCCTTCCCCACGGATACGCCCAAGTGGCTGGGGATGATCGGCATGCACGGCACCTATCGCGCCAACATGGCTTCCGGGAACTGCGATTTGATGATTGCCGTTGGCGTTCGTTTCGATGATCGGGTGACCGGCAAGATTGACGCATTTGCGCGCAAGGCCAAGATCGTACACATCGATATCGATCCCACCAGCATTCGAAAGAACATTCCCGTGACCATCCCCGTGGTGGGGGATTGCAGAGAAACGCTGATGGCGCTCAACGAACTGGTGGAAGCCAAGACGGACGGTGAATTCAACGGTTCCAGAAGTGCCTGGTTTGATCAGATAGAAGAGTGGAAGAGCACCAAAAAACTGGATTACCAGCAGGCGGATGTTATAAAACCCCAGTACGTGATCGAAACCCTTTATCAATTGACCAAAGGAGAGGCGATCATTACCACGGAAGTGGGGCAGAACCAGATGTGGACCGCCCAGTACTATCATTTTAACCGGCCCAACTGCTTTATCACCTCAGGAGGACTGGGATGCATGGGGTTCGGCCTTCCCGCGGCCATCGGCGCCCAGATCGCTTGTCCGGACAGCCTGGTCATCGATGTGGCGGGTGACGGTAGTATTCAGATGAACATTCAGGAACTGGCAACCGCCATGCAGTATTCATTGCCCGTTAAAATCGTGATCCTGAACAACGGGTATCTGGGGATGGTAAGACAGTGGCAGGAGCTTTTCTATGACAGGTGTTACGCGGGGACCTGCATGGAATTCGCCCCGGATTTTTTGAAACTGGCTGAAGCATACGGGGCCCTTGGGTTGCGCGCCGTTACTCCGGAAGAGGTCGAGCCGGTGCTGCGTGAGGGTCTTTCCACCGGCGGTACGGTGATGATGGAATTCAAGGTGGAAAAAGAGGAGAACGTGTACCCAATGGTGCCTGCGGGCGCACCCATTACTGAAATGCTGCTGGTATAAAACCATATTGTACGGCCCGTTGGGTGTATCTTTAGGAGAATTCATGAATCAGAGAAATGGAGAAAAACACATCCTGTCGCTCATGGTGGAAAATCGACCGGGCGTCCTTTCCCGGATCGTGGGCCTTTTCAGCGGCAGGGGGTTCAATATTGAAAGCTTGTGTGTCGCCGAAACCGCCGACGCCGAAGTTTCCAGGATTACCCTGGTGACATGTGGCGACATGGGTGTCATTGAACAAATCAAAAAGCAGCTGAATAAGCTGATCAATGTCATTAAGGTGGTGGATTTTACGGACACGCCCTTTGTGCAAAGGGATCTGGCCCTGATCAAAGTCAGGGCCAAGCCGGAGCATCGGGCGGAAATCCTTCGAATCACCGATATTTTCAGGGGAAGGGTGGTGGACGTGGGTTCCGAATACTATACCCTGGAAGTCACCGGGGATCTGGATAAGATGGATGCGATTATGGGGCTTTTAAAGCCCATGGGTATTAAGGAAATTGCGCGGACGGGGACCATCGCACTCCCCCGTGAAAAGAGAAGATAAGGAGATGAAATGGCGAAGATCGATTTTGGTGGTGTGGTTGAAGAGGTGATTACTTCAGAGGAATTCAGCCTTGAAAAAGCGCAGAAGGTCCTTGAAAATGAAACCGTTGCGGTACTGGGTTACGGTGTTCAGGGACCGGGCCAGGCCCTCAATATGCAGGATAACGGTATTCGGGTCATCGTTGGGCAGCGTGAAGGGAGCGCATCATGGAACCGTGCTGTGGAGGATGGCTTTGTGCCCGGGCAAACCCTTTTTTCATTGAAAGAAGCGGCCGAGCGGGCAACCGTGATTCAATATCTGATCAGTGATGCCGGACAGGTTGCCACATGGCCGGTGGTGAAGGAATGCTTGAATCCAGGGGATGCCCTCTATTTTTCACATGGTTTTGCCATCACTTACAAGGATCAGACGGGGATCGTTCCCCCTGAAGATGTGGATGTCATACTGGTGGCGCCAAAGGGTTCCGGAAAAACCGTTCGAAGGAATTTTCTGGCGGGAAGCGGCATCAACTCCAGCTACGCTGTTTTTCAGGATTATACGGGCCGGGCACTTGAGCGCACCCTTGCTCTCGGCGTGGCCATCGGTTCCGGATATCTCTTCCCCACAACCTTTGAAAAAGAGGTTTTCAGTGATTTGACAGGGGAGCGGGGCGTTTTAATGGGGTGTCTCGCCGGCGTCATGGAAGCCCAGTATGAGATTCTGCGCAAGAACGGCCACAGCCCCAGCGAGGCCTTTAATGAGACCGTTGAAGAACTGACCCAAAGCCTCATACGGTTGGTGGCGGAAAACGGCATGGACTGGATGTTCGGAAACTGCAGCACCACTGCCCAGCGAGGGGCCTTGGACTGGAGCGTAAAGTTCAAGGCGGCCGTGGCCCCCGTATTTGATGAACTCTACAAAAGCGTGAAATCCGGAAGGGAAGCGGAGATCGTCCTTAATGCCAACAGCCGTGATGATTATCGTGAAAGGCTTGATCAGGAACTGGCTGAAATCAGGGACTCGGAAATGTGGCGGGCCGGCAAAGCGGTGCGTGCACTGAGACCGGAAAACCGCAACATATGACCGATCTCACCGTGGCCATCGTCTGCTCGCGGTCCGCTCTGGGGGATATTGACGGTAACCTGGAGCGGATCCGGCGACTTGCCGAGAGAGCGGCCGGGGAAGGCGCTCAATTGGTGTGCTTCCCGGAGTTGGCTGCCACCGGATACGCACTTAAGGATCCCGGTAAATACTGCAGTGCCCGAAAGACCGTCCATATAACAGACCATTTGATTCATATGGGCCGGGACCTGAAAACGGTTTTGATGGTGGGCCTAATTGAAAATGCCGGCGGCCCTAAACCGTATATTACTCACCTCATAGCGGGGCCGGAGGGTCTCATGGGCAGATATCGCAAAACACATCTGTCACCTTCGGAACGCGAGACTTACGAGGCCGGAGAAACACTCGGTGTATTCGTCCATGGTGATTGGTGTTTCGGTCTCCAGCTGTGCTACGAAGCGCATTTTCCGGAGATCAGCACGAAGATGGCGCTTTCGGGTGCGGATCTGCTGTTGATTCCTCACGCGTCGCCCAGAGGTAACCCTTCGGAAAAACTTGAAAGCTGGATGCGCCATCTCCCCGCCCGGGCCTTTGACAACGGCGTCTTCGTGGGGGCCTGTAATCCGGTGGGTGAAAACGGTGCGGGCCTTTCCTTTCCAGGGGCCGCGCTGTTGCTGGGGCCCGACGGTCGATTGATGAAAGGATTCCGGGGTGAGACCGAAAAAATCCTGGTGGCTGAACTGAAAAAAGATGATCTCTGGAGCTTTCGCGGGCACCGGATGAAATATTTCCTTCCCCAAAGGCGCCCGGAACTCTATTCATGAAAGGTACAAAAAAAGGCACGAGGAAACGGCATTGCCGCTTTCTTGTGCCTTTTTGGGTTGGTGCTGTCTGATTCCTGGAATTGCGCTGGTTACTTTGGTACTCGTTAGGGAATTAAACGCAACCGGTCGGTTTGGGCAGTCCAGCCATTTTACAGGCGCCTTTGCCGGGTCCTGATGGAAACAGTTCGTAGATATACTTCAGTTTGTAACCGGTGACTTTGGAAAGAATCCTGACCATGGGGGCGATGCCGTTTTTCCTGTAGTACTCTTGAAGCACTTCAACGACCTTTTTGTGCTCATCCGTCAGTTCTTCGATGCCCTCAGTTGACTTCACATATCGCATCCATCCTTCGTCCCAATTGGCGAAATCATCGATGAATCCATCTTCGTCAACATTGTAGGATGTTCCTTCAAATTCTACTGTTGCCATACCTAAATTAACCTCCCTTTGATAAAAAAATGCCTTAAATAAGAAGCAACGCTTGAATATTCTTTCAGCGAATACCACGCATAATCATGTAAGTATAATTCCCGTTTTTTCAATTGTCAAATGTTCTTTTCAGACTTCCTCGGGGTTTTCGGCTCTTTTTTTCCGCTGAAAACGGATGGCTGCGGCAATGAGCCCGGTTGCCCAATCCCGGTCGCCGGCCGCATGCACATGGGTGTAGGTTCCCAGGACATTCTTCATGCAGATACCGTCTTTTCCGCTCTCAATCCCGTGGCCCCGCTGCACCTTAAAAGCAAAATGGACCGTGTCGTGGGGCACTGTCAAAACGGCTCTGGAATAGTGAAACTCGTGCCCTCGCAGGACTTTCCCCACCGGGTAGTAGGGATTCCTGCCACAGGTTTCAAGAATGGTATATCCGTGCCCCTGGGGTTTTTTCTGAAAAACGAAATCCAAGGGAAGGGCTCCCACCATGGGGAAGTTCTTATTCGGCAGTTGAATGTTGCTCCCAAGATAAATGAGTCCGCCACACTCCGCATAGACGGGGAGACCGTTTTCGATTGCCTGTTTCAAGGCGTTTCGAAATATCCTGTTATCGGCAAGATGTTGTGCCTGAGTTTCGGGGAATCCGCCGCCAATATAGAGTGCGTCCAGGTCCGGCAGGGTTTTGGAAGAAATGGCGTCTATTTCAATTAACACGGCGCCCCGCTTTTCAAGTTCGTTGAAATTCTCAGGATAATAGAACCAGAGGGACTGATCCCTGATGAAACCGATCCGCGGCCCGGATGCTGTATCGGCGGTTCGGGTGCCGCCGGTTCCGTCGATTGGATCCCGGTCTATTCGATCCCCATTTACCCGATTCAGGTGCGGGACCTGAGAAGCGATCTTCAAAATGCGGTCAAGATCGAGATGTTTTTCCACAATCTCCCTGGCCCATGATATGGCTCTTTTTGCCCGATCCCGCTCCTGGTGCGGGACCAATCCCATGTGCCTTTCCGGAAAGGGGTTTTCCCTCAATTTCGGAACCGATCCCACCACCGGTATGCCGCAATATTTCCAGATGGCCTCTGTAATGAGCTTTCTTTGTCTTGCTCCGGCCACGCGATTTAAAATGATGCCCGCGATATTGAGGCCAGGGTCAAACACCTGACAACCGCGAACAATGGCCGCCATGGTACGGGTGGTCATCGTGACATCCAGGACAATGAGCACCGGCGCTTTTAAAAGTCTTCCCAGCTCAGCAGTACTGCAACAACCCTCAACGTCAAGGCCGTCAAAAAGCCCTCGGTTCCCCTCGATAACCGCCACCCCTTTTTGGCCGGAATGGCTCAGAAACGAATGGAGGATCTGTTCATCGTTCATCAGGAACGGGTCCAGGTTATGGCAGGGGGCTCCCGCAGCCATGGAGAGCCATCCGGCGTCGATAAAATCCGGCCCCTTTTTGAAGGGTGCCACTTTAAAGCCTCTTTCCCGCCAGACGGCCGTCAAACCCAGGGACAAAATGGTCTTTCCGGAACCGCCTTTAAGGGCCGCGATAACAATGCGGGGATACATAAACGTCTATTTTCCTATTAACAATCGGTTTCCTTTGATGCCGTTACAACGGGCAGATGATGATGGAAATATGGAACATGGTCGATTCAAATTGTCAACAAAAAAGTCTTGGAATGTTTCTGTTTTTTTATTGACATCCTGTTAGGCTTTTGTTTATTAACGAACTGAAAAATTGGTCAATTGGTGTTTGGCTAAGAAATGACTGAATCCGAATTGCCCATAATGAGCGTTCGGTGGTAGATATGATCAACGAGGTTTTTAAAATCCCTGCCGCGGATTTGGATCGTTTGAGGGAGGAGGTGACAGTCGGCAACAATTTTCGGATTTATTCCTTAGAGATACCACATATTTCAATTTTAAGGAGGCAAGTCTAATGGCTTTTGAACCAAACGAAGAACAAAAAGAACTAAAGTACGACGAGCTTCGCATCTACAGCGATGAGGAGCTGAACAACTATACGGAGGAAGAGCTGAAGAATTTCAAGTGCAAGCACGACATCCCAGCTCTGGATGAACTTGAAAGCGGTCCCTGGCCCAGCTTTGTGGCGGACGCCAAACGGTCAGCCCTGCACCGCAGGAATCTTGCCGACGATCGCATGATGATCGAGCGGGACGTTGTCGAAGATATGCTGGGGCAGCTGGAAGTTTCTTTTGACGAAGGGGAAACCCACTGGAAGCACGGCGGTATCGTGGGCGTTTTCGGTTACGGTGGTGGTGTCATCGGCCGATACTCGGACTTGCCTGACAGATTCCCCTCCATTGCCCATTTCCACACCATGCGTATCAATCAGCCGGCCAGTAAATTCTACACCAGCGACTATCTGCGCTGCATCTGCGACCTTTGGGAATACCGGGGGAGCGGCATGCTCAATATGCACGGTTCCACCGGCGACATCATCTGCATCGGCACCTTTACCGAGCAGCTGGAGCCCATTTTTTATGAACTGGGTCACGTACTGCAGCAGGACCTGGGTGGCTCCGGTTCCAATCTGCGGACCCCTGCCTGCTGTATCGGCAAGGCCAGATGCGAGTGGTCCTGCATTGATACGCAGGCCCTCTGCTATGAGCTGACCCACTACTATCAGGATGAGCTGCATCGCCCGGCCTTCCCTTACAAGTTCAAGTTCAAATTCGACGGTTGTCCCAACGGTTGTGTGGCTTCCATTGCCAGGGCGGATATGAGCTTTATCGGCACCTGGAAGGACAATATCCGAATTGACCAGGAAGCGGTTCAGGCCTACATGGGCGGCGAAATCGTACCCAACGGCGGGGCCCATGCCGGCAAAGACTGGGGTGCATTTGACATCGAGAAAGAAATCATTGATCTCTGTCCCACCGAATGTATGTGGATGGAAGACGGCAAGCTGTTGATTGACGACAAGGAATGTACCCGCTGCATGCATTGCATCAATGCCATGCCGAGAGCCTTGAAACCGGGTGTGGAAACCGGTGTGAGCATTCTGTTCGGCGCCAAGGCCCCCATTTTGGATGGTGCTCAGATGTCCCTTCTGACCATTCCTTTTATGAAATGCGAAGCCCCCTATGATGAAATCAAGGAAGTGGTGGAAAAGATCTGGGAGTGGTGGCCGGAAGAAGGAAAGAACCGTGAGCGTCTGGGCGAATTGATCCAGCGCCAGGGTGTCAGCAAACTGCTGGAGGTCTTGGAAATTCCGCCCATGCCGCAAATGGTGAAAGAACCGAGGAGCAATCCCTATATCTTCTGGAAGGAAGAGGACGTGCCGGGTGGATGGGACCGCGACATCAACGACTACCGATCCAGACATGCGAGATAGGAGGAATCTATAATGGCATTATCAACTGAAAGACTGGGACTGTACAACCCTGAAAAACCCATGGAAAACCGGCTGACGGACCTGGGTCCGCGCCACTTCTGGCAGTATTTTCCTCCTGTTATTCAGAACAATTACGGCAAATGGGACTATCATGAAATCCTGGAACCGGGAATTCTGGTGCATGTGGCCGAAAGCGGTGACAAGGTCTTCACGGTCAGAGTGGGCGGCTGCCGGTTCATGACCGTTGAAAACGTCCGTGAAATCTGTGATATCGCGGATAAACACTGCGACGGCTACGTAAGGTTCACCACCCGGAACAACATCGAGTTCATGGTGGACAGCCAGGACAAGGTGGAAGCCTTGAAAAAGGACCTGGAAAGCCGAAAACATGTGACCGGGAGCTACAAGTTCCCCATCGGCGGCACCGGCGCCGGTATCACCAATATCGTTCACACCCAGGGCTACATCCATTGCCATACGCCTGCGACGGATGCGTCCAGTATGGTGAAAGCCGTTATGGACGACCTCTTTGAGGAGTTTCAGGGCATGACAATGCCGGCACAGGTGCGAATTTCCATGGCCTGCTGCCTCAACATGTGCGGTGCGGTCCATTGCTCGGATGTCGCTCTTCTGGGGTATCACCGGAAACCGCCCATCATTGATAACGATGTTCTGGACCAGTACTGCGAAATTCCCCTGGTCATTGCTTCATGCCCCACGGCGGCCATTTCGCCGACCAAGCTGGAATCCGGCAAGAAATCCGTGAAAATCAAGAACGAGCGGTGTATGTTCTGCGGTAACTGCTATACCATGTGCATGGCCCTGCCCCTTTCAGACAAGGAAGGGGACTGTGTGACCATCATGGCCGGCGGAAAGGTTTCCAACCGCATTTCGCCCCCCAAGTTCTCAAAAGTGGTTGTACCGGCGCTTCCCAATAACTTCCCGAGATTTCCGGAAGTGTGTGAAGCCGTCAAGAAGATCGTCAACGCCTATGCGGCTGGCGCCAACAAGTATGAGCGTGTGGGCGACTGGGCCGAGCGGATCGGTTGGGAAAGGTTCTTTGAAAAATGTGATCTCCCCTTCACCGATCACCTCATTGACGATTACCGTCTGCAGTACGATACCTACAGGACCTCGACACAGTTTAAATACACCGAGGCCTCCTGGGCCGTATCAAAAGCCGTTAACGGCATTTAATCAACAAATGCTCACTTGAATGGTTCCTGAGGAGCCGGTATTTGTGGAAATACCGGCTCCCCGGGTCATGGGTGGGCTGAAGGAGCAATAATGGAAGATATTAAAGAAGCGATTATGGCATTTGCCGAGAAGAGCAAAAAGAGCAAATTTTACTTTAACGACATCCAGAAAGCGGTTCAGAAAGTGCATCCGGATGCCAAAGCAAGGATGATCAAGAAGGCTGCCACCGCGCTGATCAATGAAGAAAAGCTGATTTACTTTTCCACCGGCAGCAGCACCATGTATGGCATGAAGGGAAGAGGCCAGACAGAAGATCATTAGCGTTAAGACCCGTTTAGGCGGGGAAATCAGATGGATGAAAAAAGGCCGCCCGCCCAATGAGGTTGCGGCCTTTTTCCTTATGGAAATCTCGCTCTTTTGAGTCCCAAGAATCCGCTTTTGAATTCCAACCTTAATATCCACCCTCGCATCGTGAGAGATATCTGAGATGAAGTTTGAGAATTTTGTTAGAAATGCCCATGGAAAAAAAGATATTCCCGGAAACACCATCGAGAGAATCAAGTCGGGATTCAAGGAACTGGGTCTTGAGCCGGTATACCGACCTTTCAAAGTCACGGATGACCTCTATTGGGGACGCATTTGGATCGATGAAATCAGAATCATCTGCGAGGGGAAAGGGACGAGTCCGGAACTTTGTGAAGCGAGCGCCATGGCTGAATTGACCGAGCGGCTCTGTGCCGGAATGTTTTATCCGGTGTTTGAAGAGCGGATCCGCTTCAACATGCCGGCGCTGTACGGCCAAGATACGAGACGCTTTCTTAATTTTGAATGGATGAAAGGGTATGTAAATGCCCACCAGGATGAACTGGAGGAGCCGCTGACCATTGAGGCACTGCTGGTAAATGAAACCCATCTTTCATCGGCGGATATCAGAGACATCAAGGAGAGCGACATGTGCCGCCATTGGGTGGACGGCTTTTCTCTCTTGAAGCGGAAGTCCGTAAAAGTGCCCATCAATTTTGTGAACTATATCCACGGTTCCAATGGTATGGCCGCGGGGAACGCCCATGAAGAGGCCATGATTCAGGCAACATGTGAAATATTTGAAAGGTATGCACAGATACGGATCATTCGGCCCGAAAGGATTGTCCCCACCATCGATCAACAGAGCATTGAAAATCCCTTTATCCAAAAACTCATCGGTTTTTATGAGGAACAGAACATTTCGGTTCTTATCAAGGATCTTTCATTTGACGGCCTGTTTCCGGTGATTGGCGTGTTCTATGTCAATCACAACCTTAAAAGGGACCGGCTTGAACATAAGCTTCTCATTCCAGGGGCATCCTTTCACTTGACGGAAGCCCTCACACGTTGCTTTACGGAGGGGATGCAAGGACGAACCACCTTCAAAAAGCCGAGACCCAATTTTGACAAGGCGGTGGTTCACAAATCACGGGTTGATGATTACTATATGCTGATGCGGTGTGGCGTATCTCTAACGGATGTCTCTTTTCTGGAGGAGGGGGAAACGGTCCCTTACAGGGAACGCAAACCGGAAACCGTTTTTGACGAAATTGATCAAATTGAAGAAATATGCCGACACTTAAATACCGATCTGATCCTTCTGGATCACACGCATCCCCTCATCGGTTTTCCAGTTGTTCGCGTTGTGATACCCGGAGTGTCGGATTTTCTGCCGTTTCTGAAGAAGGATGTGTTAACCAATGAAAAATCAAAGCCCTCCACTGCGTTGCGGGGTGGGGAGTATATCCATGTGA
The DNA here is from genome assembly GCA_028278625.1 of Thermodesulfobacteriota bacterium. The sequence goes on along the minus strand of JANQDY010000014.1, from coordinate 2,407 downwards.
TGAAGAGTTTTTTTTCATCCGCCAAGAACTGATTTGAGAGGAATTATGAAAGAACCACAGAACTCGGAAATCTTCATCCAGCAGCAAAAAGAGTTGCGTGATGAGGATACGGAATGCGCCAACACGCAGTACAATATGGGTGTCTCCCTGATGCAGCAGGGCAGATTGGATGAGGCGATACCGGCATTTAAGGAGGCTGCGGCCAACAGCGGTCGAATGTTCGAGGCTCACGTGAACCTGGGGTATATCTACTTTAAAAAGGGTGACCTGGATATGGTCATTGAGGCCAACCAAAAAGCCATCGCGTTGGAGCCCAGGTACGCACGGGGGTATGCCAACCTGGGGTTTGCCTATTTGCAGATGCTAAAGACGGAAGAAGCCATCGCGGCCCTCAACAAGGCCCTTGAACTCAATCCCGAAATCGTCCAGGCCTGGAGTAATCTGACCAACGCTTACCTGCAGAACGACGAAGTGGACAAAGCCGTGGAAACCGGAGAGAAGATGGTCGCCATGGCCCCTGATTTCGCGCTGGGGCAGAACAATCTGGCCTCCGCCTATTACAACAAGGGCGACTTTCAAAAAGCCATTGAACATCTGGACAAGGCGGTGGCCCTTGGCTTTGAGCCGCATCCCGAATTCTTGAAGGCACTGGAGCCCCATCGCTGATATGGAATTTTCTTACCTTTTTGAACCCTACGACAGACTGGTGAGCCGGGCGGACAAGTCTTTTGAGCGGGTTGCAAGGGAACATCCGGACTGCATCGCCTGCGAACCGGGCTGTGCCGATTGTTGTCATGCGGTTTTCGGTCTTTTTCTGGTTGAGGCGGTCTTTCTGAAGAACGACTTTGATCGGCTGGGAGAAGGGGAAAAAGCGGCGGCCATAGAACGAAGCGTGGTGGCGGAAAAGGAGCTCAAGACCCTTGAGAGGACCCTGGCGGAATTTAAAGGGGATCACCGGATGAGTGCCTACTCCATGGCCAAAACAAAAATCCGCTGTCCGCTTCTGGGCGAGGATGATGCCTGTATCCTATATGATTACCGGCCCATTACCTGCCGCGTTTACGGCATTCCCACCATGGTTATGGGGATTCCTCGGATTTGCGGTACCGCCCGGTTCAAAAAGGACGGGGCATATCCCATATTCAACATGGACGGGATTCAGAAGGAATTGTTCCAGTTATCAACGGACCTGCTGGAAAATGTCGGAAGCGAGGATGCCAAGGCAAAGGCCTCCCTCCTGATCTCCGTGCCGAAAATCATCCGGACCCCTGTTGAAGACCTGGTCAATGAAATCCCTGAAAGACCTGATATGGAAAGTCGGTCTTGATCATCTTAGCGGCCTCTTGTCTCCTTCCATGAAAGGACATCCCATTACGCACTCTGGCCTTCACATGGGATTTTTGAGGTATTGCCCCTCAGCTGCCTGAACCGGTCAATTACGTCCGCACCCTCAAAACTTCTTGAGTTCGGGCGCCGGAATCTTCGTGAGGTTGGGCGGCGGCGGGTTCGGATATTTCTTCAGGGTCTCCTTGTACTTGTCAATCACCTTGTTCGCGGGCGTAAGGGCCCAGGCGAATTGGCCTGCGACCTGAAGGTCCTCGTGGGGATCCATTTCAATGTTGTAGAGCGTCGGATAGGACAACGATGCAAAGGCGGATAAGATGCCGGGCATGCGCTGGGGGCCGATGCCGGTCGGATGGATGTCGGTCAAATAAATGCGCCACTGCTTCCACCGCACCGCCACCAGGTCCGCGCCGATGAAGGTCAAAAGGCTCTCACGTGCGCCCTCCCTGCTTTTGCCGAACAGCACGTCTGTCTGGTCCACGCCGTCAATGGGTCTGTCGTCCGGAACCTTGGCGCCGATGATATTGGCGAAGGTGGGGAGGAAATCCATGATCGAGAACATGGCGTAGGAGGTGGTGTCCGGCTTGATCTTGCCCGGCCAGCGGATGACGCAGCATGTTCGGATCGCGCCTTCGGTTGCTTCCCCCAGCTCGCCACGGAATGGACCCGCGTTGCCCATGTCCGGGGTCCCCATATTCCCCATATCGCGGATGACCTCACCCTCCGGCCCGTTGTCCGAGGCGAAGACGAGAAGCGTGTCGTTGTCGATGCCGAGGTCTTTCAGCGCTCCAAGGATCTGGCCCACGTGAAAGTCGCCTTCCATCATCCTGTCACCATACTGGCCAATCCGCGACTTCCCCGCGAACTGCTTGGACGCGAGGTTCGGAAAATGTCCCATGGAGAATGGCAGGTAGAGGAAGAACGGCTTGCCCGCCTTGGTTTGTCGCTTCATGAAGGCGATGGACTTCCTCGTGAGTTCAAAGTCGATCTCCCGGCGAACGTCCATGGTGTACGGTTTGACCTTGCGTAACGGTCCATTGCCGGCGGCCTCCCAGAGATGGGG
>JANQDY010000002.1 GCA_028278625.1 Thermodesulfobacteriota bacterium | reverse complement strand
AGGTGAAAAAAATGGCCGCCCTGTACCGCACCCGTTTTGAGCAAATGCTCATAATATCGGCTTGACCGCGTTCTGACTTTTTACGAGACCATCAAATTTGAAGAGACGGTAAAAAGACCGCATGCTCTTATGGGAATTGTTTCCATAAAAAATATGGGGAGGATGCATGATGACATGCAAAAGCGGTGCTAACAAATCAGACAGGTTGAGAAGACTGCCTGAATTTCAATGTCTATTTCCAGAAACAATCGAAGAGGCCTTGTCTTTCCTGGATCTCTACAACGGGTCATGTCGAATCATTGCGGGCGGCACGGATTTGCTTAACAAAATGAAGCGGCGAAGGATTACACCCAGGCATTTAGTCGATCTAAAGAGAATTCCCGACCTCGATTTCATCGGGAATAACGCTGAGGGAAAGCCGGGATTGACCATCGGGGCAACTGCAACGCTTAATCAGATCTATGAATCACCGATGGTTCGAGAACTTAACCCCATACTCATGGATGCCGTTTCAGTGATGGCTTCCCCCCAAATCAGGAATACTGCGTCTATGGTGGGAAACCTATGTAATGCCGTTCCTTCCGCCGATTCTGCGGCGCCTTTAATTACCTTACAGGCAAAATTGAAGGCCGTTGGCCCCAAAGGGGAAAGAAGCATTTTGGTGGAGGATTTTTTTGAAGGTCCCCACAAAACGGTTCTTTTTCCCAACGAAATGGTAACGGAGATTATGATCCCTCCTCCCCCCCCTGGCGGATGCGGGACTTATCTAAAACACACACTTAGAGCAGAAGGGGATTTGGCAATGGTCGGGGTAGCCCTATATATGACCATCAATTCCGAAAAACGCATTTTTGATGATGCCAAGATCGCACTAAACGCTGTGGCACCTACCCCCATGAGAGCCATCAAAGCAGAGGCTTCCCTGAAGGGCAAACCAATGGACATGGATCTCATTGAGAATGCCGCAAGAATCGCATCAGAGGAAGCGAAGCCCATTGACGATATAAGAAGCTCTGCCGAATACAGAAGAGAAATCGTAAGAGTATTGACGAAAAGGGGCATAACACAATTATTGAATATCGCATGAGTTATTGACTTTTGTAGCGCGTGAAACCGGGGGGGACAAGAATGAAAGAGATGATGACATTTAAAATAAATGGAACCATTTATGAGGAAGAGATTGATCACAGGAGAACACTTCTGGAGGTGCTCCGCGAGAATTTCGGATTGCTGGGCACGCATAAAGGATGTGACGAAGGGCACTGTGGCGCTTGCACGGTGCTGGTCGAGGGTGAGGCTGTTAACTCCTGTTTAGTGCTTGCAATCAGTGCTCAGGGCAAAGAAATCACGACCATTGAAGGCTTGGCAAAAGAGGATACGCTTCACCCCATTCAACAGGCATTTGTCGAGTCGGGGGCAATCCAATGTGGTTTTTGCACGCCGGGGATGATTATGACAACGAAAGCCTTCTTGGAAAAAAATGCCGATCCGAACGAAACCGAAATCAAGTACGCTCTGTCCGGCAATCTGTGTCGGTGCACGGGCTATTTTCAGATTATTGACGCGGTGAGAAACGCAGCCTTAGAACTGAAGAGGGGGGCATAGGTGATGACCGAGGATTTCGCGATTATTGGCAAAGGGGTGCCCAAAGTCGATGCTGTCTTAAAAGCTACCGGCAAAGCGGTTTATGGTGCTGATGTTTCTTTGCCTGGAATGCTGCATGGAAAGATTTTGAGGAGCACGGTCCCACACGCGAAGATTCTGAATATCGATGCAAGCAAAGCGCTGAGACTCCCGGGGGTAAGGGCTGTTATTACAGGCAAGGATTTTCCCGGTCTAACATATGGATTTAGTGCCAAATACCGCGATCAGACGCCTTTGGCCATGGGCAAAGTCCGTTTTGTAGGCCAGGAGATAGCGGCCGTTGCGGCGATTGATGAGGATCTCGCTGAGGAAGCGTTGACGCACATCGATGTGGAATATGAGGTACTCCCCGCGGTGCTTGATCCTTTCGAGGCAATGAGAGAGGACGCCCCACTGGTTCACGATAACAAACCGAAGAACATTTGCTCGGAAACGAACATAAGTTTCGGTGATGTTACAGAAGGCTTTCTCCAGTCCGATTGCGTGAGGGAGGATGAATTCAGCACGCAGGCGATTAAACACGGGTTCATTGAGCCCCATGGGGCATTGGGCGTATGGGATGCTTCGGGCAAGGCAACGATTTGGGCAAACAAACAGAGTCCCTATGTTGCAAGCAGAAAGCTGGCCATGGCTTTGGGAATTAAACCCAGTGAATTGAGACTTGTCCAGACGTATATCGGGGGAGGATTTGGTTCGGCTCGTTCAGACCCTCAAGCTTTGGATTTCTGTTCTCTCATGCTGTCCAAGAAAACCGGCGGCCAACCCGTAAAGATCGTCTACACCATGGAAGACGTTCTCACGATGGGTGAAATGCGTCATCCTTTTTTTGTTAGAGTCAAAACCGGAATGCTGAAAGATGGAACGTTGAAGGCGATGCAAGTATACGTGGTGGCCGATGGAGGCGCTTTCACCAGTATCGGTCCCATTAGCATGAATTTGGCGTCTATTTCGACGGATCTACCATACGCCATCCCGAATGTGAAATATGACGCTGTGCGCGTCTTCACAAACAAGGGTTACTGTGGCTCGTTGCGGGGGCACGGGGTTCCGCAAGTCAGATGGGCGTTGGGACAGCAGTTGGATATGATGTGCAGGGACCTGGACCTGGACATGGCCGAAGTGAGTCTCAAAAACGCCGTGCGCACAGGCGACGTGACGCCGAGAGGTTTTAGGATCGATAGTTGCGGTTTGACGGAATGTATAGAAAAGGCAGTGGAGGCCTCAGGGTGGAAAGAAAAAAGAGGTAAGCTGCCGCCCTACCGCGGTATCGGCATGTCGGCGGGATCATACTTTTCCGGTGTAAGGATCAGCGGCCATAATGCGGCATCTTGCATCATAAGAATGAACGAGGATGGGACGGCCTCAGTACAAACAGGCGCAACGGATATCGGGCAGGGCTGTTGTACCGTCATCGCAATGATCGTGGCAGAAGTTCTCGGTCTGAGAATGGAGGATATCACGATTAATACAGGGGTTGATACTGATTTTACCCCTGTTGATCCAGGAACTTATGGATCGCGCGTCACTTTTTTTTCAGGTAATGCCGCCAAGCTGGCCGCCGAAGATGCCAGGGGGCAAATGGCGGAAGTGGCCAGCCAACTGCTGGAGGTCCCGCCTGATGAAATCATTTTCAAAGATCGGAAGGTTTTTGCCGAAAGCAACCCGGAAAACGCTTGGAAAATAGGCGCGTTGATAAGGTATATCGGCCAAAAAGTGTTAATTCGGGACAGAACTATCTGGGGGCGGGGTAATTTCGACGTTGACCTGGGCTACATGGATTTCAAGACCGGAAAGGGGAATATGTCGCCCAGTTATGCTTTTGGGGTAGATATCGTTGAACTGGAAGTGGATCCCGAGACGGGAAAGATCAAAATATTGAATGTCGTTGGTGCTCATGACGTTGGTAGGGTGATTAACCTCAGGGGTTGCGAAGGTCAGGTGGATGGCGCTTGGGTAATGTGTCAAGGACAGTTCATGTTTGAGGATCTGAAAAGAGATAAAACAGACGGGCACGTGCTCAACCCCTCTTTTATGGATTACAAATTGCCTACTGCCATGGATGTTCCGCTTAAACGTAAACACATTTTTGTGGAGAGTATTGATCCGCATGGTCCATTCGGGGCCAAGGAGGCCGGAGAAGGTCCGTCCGTGGGCATCTTATACGCATTCGGCAATGCCTTGGCGGATGCAACCGGGGCGAGAATACATGATCTGCCTATTACTCCCGAAAAGGTTCTACGGGGCGTTAGACAAAAAGAACAAGCTGCTAGTTAGGCTTTTCAGGGCGTTAGGAGGAATTCCTTATGGGTATGATGACGGCAAAAGAATATGAAGAAAGTCTCAGGAAATTGAAACTGCAGGTCTACATGTTCGGTGAAAAAGTCGACAATCTGGTAGACAATCCGATCATCCGACCGTCCATGAACGCAGTGGCAAAGACCTATGAGCTGGCCCATTCCCCTGAACATGAAGACCTGATGACGGCAACTTCCCACATTACCGGAGAGAAGATCAACCGCTTCACCCACATACACCAGAATGTTTCCGACCTGGTCAAGAAAAGTAAAATGGGAAGACTTCTGGGCCGGGAGACCGGGTGCTGTTTTCAACGGTGCGTGGGCATGGACACACTAAACGCCCTTTCTATTCTGACATTCAACATCGACGAAAAATACGGCGCAGAGTATTACCCCCGTTTTCAAAAGTATCTGGAATATGTGCAAAAGAACGACCTGATGGTCGACGGCGCCATGACGGATCCCAAGGGTCACAGAGGGCTATCCCCACACCGGCAGCCGGACCCGGATGCATTTCTGCACATAGTGGAAGAAAAAAAAGACGGCATTGTCGTTCGGGGAGCAAAAGCCCACCAGACCGGAGCGGTGAATTCCCATGAGATCGTCGTCATGCCGACCTTGTCCATGCGCAAGGAGGATGCGGATTATGCAGTTTCCTTTGCCCTTCCCAGCGATACCGAAGGAATTACTTATATCATGGGCCGCCAGTCATGCGATACCAGGAAACTGGAAGAGGGCGTTTTGGACCAAGGGAATATCCTTTACGGAGGTCACGAGGCGCTGGTGGTCTTTGACAAGGTTTTTGTTCCATGGGAACGGGTCTTCATGTGCCGGGAGTATGACCTTGCCGGACAACTGGTGGAGATTTTTGCCGCCTACCACCGACAGAGTTACGCTTGCAAGGTGGGGGTGGGCGATGTCCTGATCGGAGCGGCCCAGACCGCGGCGGAATATAACGGCATTGCAAATGCCTCTCATGTACGGGACAAAATCGTAGAGATGAATCATCTCAACGAGACCCTCTACGCTGGATGTATCGCCTGCGCATCAGAGGGGCATAGAGAGCCCAGCGGCACCTATTGTGTGAACATTTTGCTCGCCAATGTGCACAAACAAAATATTACTCGCTTTCCTTATGAACTTTCGCGCCTGGCGCAGGATATCGCCGGCGGACTGATGGTTACCCTTCCTTCAGAAAAAGACCTGCATTCTCCCAACACGGGGCAATGGATCAAGAAGTACTTTCAAGCCAACCCGGATATCCCCACCGAGGACCGAATGCGCATTTTGCGTTTGATCGAAAACCTGACCCTGGGAACAGCCGCCGTGGGATATTTGACAGAATCCATGCATGGCGCAGGGTCACCCCAGGCCCAGCGAATCATGATTTCCCGACAGGTTAACATCGGGGAAAAGCAAAAAGCCGCCAAAAAGCTGTGCGGTATTAAATCTTGATAAAAGAGTACCAAAAAAACGGGGAGGATGAAATGGATAATAGCTTATTAACAACAATACCTAATCTTCTTGAAATGCAAACGAAGAAATATACAAATAAAGTGGCATTTATTGATGAAGAAAGGCAAATTACATATGAAGAACTTAATAATGGCACTTCATCAGTGGCAAAGGGAATCATTGAATTAGGAATTAAGAAGCATGAGCGGATTCTAACATATATGTGGAACTCCATCAACCTCGTTGAATTATATTATGGCATACCCAGAAGCGGTGCGGTTTGTGTATTTACAAATCCTGCCTATACGCCAAGAGAACTGAATCACATGCTGACGGATTCGAAGGCAAAGGTCATCGTTACGGATTTGGATCTCTACGAAAGATCAAAAGTCCTATACGACGACCTTCCTGATCTCGAATATATTATCATCACTGGTGATACCTTGCCGGAAAATGTTCATCCGGGCAAGAAGATGTTGAAATTCGACGAACTCAAAGCAGGTGGGCCACTGGAAAGAGATCTGGATATACAAATTTCGGACCCCGCTTGGATTCAATATACCTCCGGAACCACCGGAACGCCGAAGGGCGCGGAACTAACGCATCGCGCCCTTACACATGTAACGGCTGCAATGATAGAAGCCCTTGCTCTGACAGATAAGGATCTCCTGTTGGGGGCCCTCCCTCTCTTCCACTCCTACGCGTCGAACATCTGCGTTTTGCAGGTTATTGGCGCTGGTGCAACGGAAGTGCTTGTGAAGAGTTTCTCTCCCTCGAAAACCCCGGAGGTCATTAAAGCGTATTCCCTCACCGTTTACCCTGCTGTCCCCACCATGTTCACCTATATTTTGAATGCTAAAGTTCCCAAAGAAACACTTAGTTCACTTAGGATTTGTGTATCTGCGGGAGCCATTCTTTCTAGTCAACTACAAAGCGACTTCGAAAAGGCTTACGGTGTCGAAATTTATGACGGGTGGCCCTCTGTGCCAATGTAGCTGAGACACCTACCCCTTGAATAATTAGTGTGGGGCGGGTAGGAGTACAAGCATGAAAAAGATAACCCCAATAAAGACG
>JANQDY010000248.1 GCA_028278625.1 Thermodesulfobacteriota bacterium | reverse complement strand
TCCCATTCCGATCTTTCGAAACAGTGGCATTTCGCGGATTTCGTCCCCGATCACAGCGGCGGGACCACTCCCGATTTCCACGGGATTCCCTATTAAGCCCCAAGGGCACCTTGGATCAGTTCTTATTTCATAAGAACTGCACCTGTCAAGGAGTATTTCCATTACTTTGGCATCAAGGGTCTATGTCTTGACAATAGCGTTTAGATGATATACACTCATTCGCCATGGAGAACATTAAGAAAAGATTCAATAACGTGATTCAACTGGCGCGGAGGCTCGAGACCGAACCGCGAAAATACGGCACTGACACCATGCTGACAGGGGTCGAGATTCACCTTATTGAGCTCGTGGGAGATCACGAAAACTCCGGTGTAACGGACATCGCCAGGCGCTTTGGAGTGACCAAGGGGGCCGTTTCCCAGCGTTTCAAACAGCTCGAGAAGAAGGATCTCATCAGGAAGCATGTTGATCCGGAAAACTCATCCCGATCCATTGTCACGCTCACCTCCAAGGGAAAGGTTGCCTATTATGCCCACAAACACTGGCACGAAACCATGGATGGCGGCTTTAAGGAATATTTCCTGAATCTCGACCGCGAGAAAGCCGCGGTTATTGAAAAATTCCTTTTGAGAGTAGAGACTTTTTTCGAAAGACTGCTGTCATCCGATTAGTCTTTTTTTTGAGACAAGCGTATAGGTATTAAACACCTCTTCTTTAATATTAAGGAGACATTATGCCCACTGAACGACCGCGTGTGTGCCCGGTAGAAATCGCCGGGAGCCTTGATAATTTCCTTCGCCGCTGGATCCAGAATCCGGACAAAATTCTGGGGCCCTATATTGAAACCGGTATGACCGTCATGGATTTTGGATGCGGCCCCGGTTTTTTTACCCTGAGCATGGCTGAAATGGTGGGACCATCGGGACGGGTATTTGCCGTTGATCTGCAAGAAGGGATGCTGAGGAAGCTGGCGCGCAAAATACAGAATACCGATCTGGAAGACCGAATAACCCTAAGGAATTGCAGCGACAATCACATCGGTGTATCTCAAAGGGTCGATTTTGCGCTGGCCTTTTATGTGGTCCATGAAATTCCAGACAAAGGGCTTTTTTTTAATGAGGTCGCTGCCATTATTAAGCCTGGGGGGTCGGTTTTGGTGGTGGAGCCGCCGTTTCATGTGTCGCGGTCGGCTTTCAGTGAGACGCTCCTTACGGCAGAAAGCGCAGGCTTTGAGATTGAAAAGGGGCCAAGAATCCTGCTCTCCAAATCGGCGCTGCTTGTTAAAGGGCTTTAATGAGCCCGCTCACGGGACCCATGCTTTTGGAGGAACGGAAGCCCTCCATAGACGCCTTCATGGAGCCCGGCCGGTGATCAACGGACCCGCCTTTTCCGTTAATGACGCCATATGAGCCGCTGCCTGAGCGGCCATCTTTTCGATGATTTGTCCGGCACTCTCAATACGGTTGATAATGCTCGCCCCCTGTCCGCAGCAGATCTCGGCATCATCGGCGTGCCCTTTAAACTGGGAATGATATTGGGAATGCTCTCTTTGAAACATCTCCAGCTCATCCATGGAAGCGCCTTGTTTATGCAGATTCAGATAGGTTTCGGCAAACTGATTTCTGAAGTCCCGGGCCAGCATTTTTCGTTTGGGCACGCTGACGGTGCAGACGTCATCCCCTAAAATCACCGTTTCCTTGACCCGGCGGTGCGCATCCGACTCTTGGGCCAGCATAAAACGGGTCCCGATATAGGCGGCATCGGCCCCCAGCATCAGGGCTGCCAGCACACCGCGCACATCTCCGATGCCGCCTCCCGCCACCACCGGCAGGCTCACCGCATCAGCCACCATGGGGACCAGCACGAAAGTGGTCAGTTCCGTAAAACCTTTGTGTCCGCCGGCCTCAAACCCTTCACAAATAACGGCATCCACGCCCGCTTTTTCAGCATTTAGCGCATGGGCTTTTGTGGAAACGGCGTGAAGAACCGTAATCCCTGCATTTTTGAGGGTCTCCGTGTATACTCTGGGACTTCCAACGGACACGATGGCAACGGAAACGCCCTCTTCTAAGGCCACCTGGACCAGCTTCCGCGAATGGTGCCGGTCTTTGTCCGTAAAACCCACGGGGATATTCAAGGCAAAGGGTTTTTCAGTGAGCTTTTTGATCTCCCGGATGCGCCCTCTTGCACCCTCCGCCCTTATGTCGGGATCGCGGGTTCTCTCCGTTTCTCCCGCATTGGGCCCCAGGGTTCCAAGCCCTCCGGCGTTGGACACGGCCGCCGCCAGGGCCACCCCGCTCACCCAGTTCATGGGAGCTTGAATAATGGGATAGCGAATATTCAACAGATGACAGATGCCATTGGTTTGCATATGCTCGTCCTTTCCTTGAGCGGTTTATTGCCGATCCGACGCTTTTCCGGTCTTTTGGCGCAATGATCGCATACATTTCAGGAGGTCCTGAGAAAACAGATCCGCGCCGAAAAATCCGATTCCCTCTCCTTCTGATTCTATGTTTACCGAGCAAAAATTGTCAACACCGCACCCATAATAGACTCGCTTAACAATGAGGTCGCCATCTTCCCGCTTGTTTCTTCTTGACACACAAGCATGGAAGTGTCTAATTTCTAGGAGTTAACAGAATCTCTCATCGACTCATCATAAAGACCCCCAATTCAAAAACGCCCATGAGAGACCGCATGCCCTATTATGCCGCCACACTGCTTGCCTGGCTGTTACTTGTTTCACCGGTTTACGCCTTCGATTATGCCAATAACATCGATTATCACACCTTCAAAACCGAAGAATTGACCCGCGTCAATGACATCGATTATGAGCTGTCGGTGTTTGAGGCCAAAACCGAAGCCCAAAAGAAGCTGGAAGCGGCCCTAAAGGAACAACGCGCCCTCAATATCGCGAGTTTCCTTAAAAAACTCATGGCCGGGGACCTGGTGGATTATGATCTGTCGGTCATGCGGGAAAAGCGCAAGGCGCTTAAAGCCGCCCACGACAGACTGGCAAAAGATGAAAGCGCCTTTTCCCGGGAAAAATATGTGGCCTTTCTGGTTTCGGATCTGAATTTCCGATCCATTGAACTCCGCATCAAATTCGTCGACTTTGTGGATGCCATTCAAAAAGCCCTTGAAGAGTACGATACCCGTGAAACCTTCAATAAAATACTGGTGGACTTTCGGCAGGAGCTGATTTTCAATCCCCGTCTGTACCATATGGTTTTTGAAGACATCCTGAAAGTGGGTTATCACAAAGGCCCCGAAGCCCTCATCTATCTGAAAGCCTATGACAAACTTTTAGACGAGTTGGATGTCTACAACGCCGTCCTCATGTATTTTCATCATTACGTTGACCAAGTCTTGGCCACGGATTCATTGATCGACTTTTTCGGAATCAACCGCCTGGTGTCCATCATCAACCGGATTTTTGGAAAGACCGGGGCCGCGGATCTGGTCAAGAAGTCTACAACCATAAGCATCGGCCAGTTGGCGGCCTCACTGCTGATTATTCTGCTTCTGTTCCTGGGCTATACCATCATTTTCAGAATCACTGAACTTCTTCTGAAAGGTTTAAGTGGCGTTTTACTGGGGAGAAGGAAAGCTGTTGACAACGAAAAACGGGTCAATCGATTCAATGAGCTTGTTCGTAAATCCCTATCCCGGCCGATCAGGGTATTTCTCGTCCTCTTTGCTCTGGATATCGTTCAAAGACTCATTTTCATCGCGTCGCCGCGCAACGAAGGAATCGTCTTTGTGTTTGACAGTCTGTACAGCCTGATTGCCGTTTGGGCTTCTTTTCGGGTGGTCGACCACTTCGTCTATTATTACAGCGATTCTTTCCTTGAGAAATACCCCACCATGCGAAAAGAGATCATCAATTTCTTCCTGGTTCTCTCCAAGATACTCATCTCCATCATCGCGCTGCTCATCATCCTGGGGAACATGGGAGTGAACATCAGCGGCATTCTGGCATCGCTGGGTATCGGCGGGCTGGCCATTGCACTGGCCGCCCGTGAGTCCTTAACCAACGTCTTCGGTTCCATCCAGATCATCTTTGACAACACTTTCAGTCAGGGGGACTGGATTGTGACGAAGAAATACCAGGGCACCGTGGTGGAGATCGGCCTGCGCTCCACCCGCATTCGAACCTTTGATAATGCCATGGTTTTTGCCCCCAACGGGTATCTGGCCAATACGGAAATCAAGAACTGGAACAAGCGGCAGTTGGGGCGACGCATCAAGATGAGCATCGGCGTCACCTATGATTCTGAAATGAAAGACATTCTGAAAGCCGTGGATGACATCCGGGCCATGCTGAGAGATCATCCGGACATCGCCGATGACCGGACGGAGTTTGACCTGAGCAGGGAAGTGAAGTCCCGGCTGGTGGAAAAGGATGATCAGTTCGGCATTCGCAGAACCCTTCTGGTCTATCTGAATGATTATGGTGACAGTTCCATCAACATTCTGGTGTACTGCTTCAGCAAATCCATCGACTGGGAGGAATGGCTGCGGGTGAAACAGGATGTCATGGCGAAGATCGCTGAAATACTCGAACTGAACCATCTCAGCTTCGCCTTTCCCTCCCGGACCCTTTACTTTGGCGATAAACCTGAAGGCGCTGAATCTCCCCACAAATCCCCTCTCCCCAAACCGGTTCAAAACCTTTGACATCCCCACCAGAGGATTTTACTATTGTAAGAAAATCCAGAAGTAAGGATAAAAGGAAATGCCTGCAAAACTCACATCCAAGAATCAAATTACCATTCCGAAAAGCGTTATGGCCAAACTTCCGAACGTCCGGTATTTTGATGTGGATTATGCGGATGGAAGGATTTTGCTGAAGCCTTTAAGAGTGTATGACACCGACTTTGAGAAAGTAAGGGCAAAAATGAAGCGCTCGGGCCTTTCCGAGGACTGCGTTGATGAGGCTGTCCGGTGGGCCCGTTCCAGAAGAAAATGATTGTGGTAGCCAAATCGTTGGTTAGCGGTCTCCTGTTCGATGACAAACGGATACGAACACCAAATGATCGTTATGGCTTTCACAGCGGGACGTCGCTATTCAAGCGTCGGGGCGTTGGGATTGGAGAATTCCTCCAGGTATTCCGGTCTTTCGTCGAGAACTGCCCTACAGACTGCGGCATGGATCATGGCTGACGCTTCCTTTCCGCGGGCCTCCAAATGATCTTCCAACTTTGTGCTGACGAGGCTTTTCACGGAATGGTCAGCGCTCACTTTTCGATTCACCTGTCGAACCAGAACGTCGAAATGGGCCGCAGCAATGTTTGTCCACCTTTTTGACAGCGTGCGGATAAGATCCATGTGGTTTGAGACACGTTTTTGCTCGGCGGCATCAGGCGAATTCAATTGTGGTACGGAGTCTTGAGGCGCGCCGCTCAGCTCGATTCGCACCTGCATTGAAGCCGGCCGAAAGAACGGGTGGAGCCAGTCGTTCGTGGAACGTACCGGTTCCAGCGTTATGGCGGGACGATCTCCTTTCGCCGTTACTGTGTCATTGCAGGATTTACAGACGGGGACGAGATTCCACGGTGAGCAGGCAATCAACGGAAAGCCGGACCTGCAAAGGTAGTGATCCAGTTCGGGTGTTGCGATATCTCCATCACAATAAGGGCATACCACTTTGGCCGGATAGTCTCTGCAAAAGGCATCTTTATAGGCACGGTTCGTGATGGAGCGATTGCCGTTAAATTCATATCCGCGCCATCTTCGGCTTCTTCTGTGGCTCAAAAGCTTGTAGCAGTGTCCGAAGAATCTCTTTATCGCGTCTGTTAGTTGCGGGGTAAATCCCGGCAGATCATTAAGCTCCCGAAAGTTGCCGCCTGCATCGAGCATTTTTCGCACTTTGTTTTGGCGGCAGAACTCACGATACAATTCCTGACGGGCAACGAGGGGTGAATCAGAAATGGTTCTAAGTGGATGAAGCACGGATTCCTTGCCGCCAAGGCAGAATTTCCTTACCCATTCGGGATCAACCACACGCCACACCTCCTGAACCCAACCTGTATCCACTGAGTCGCCATCTATCGCGGGATCAGTGAGCGCTTTGAGCAACCGCTTCTGAAGCACCACGATTCTGAAAAGACGGGCCGCGCTTTTCGGCAGTTTAACGGGGTGGAGCGCCATGGCTTGTTGCTCGAAGCTGCCTCAGAACAGCTCTCAATTCGGCGCGGTGGAAACTACTGCCTAGAATTTCCAGGATCTCCTCCAATTCATTTGCCCTGCCCTTCCATTCTGTTTTCAACAATTGTTCCAGCAGAAGAACCGAACGACGTCCGATGCTGCTATCCGCGCCAAAGAGATTCATGTACACTTCTCCGGGGTCGGTGCCGAAAAGACCGCCTTTAACTTTTCGTGCCGTGATCTCACCCGCCTTTTTGTCCAACACGGTGACTTCAGCAGCGAAAGCGTCGGTAAGTGCAATGCTCGTGTGCGTTGCGACAATAACGTTTGCCGCCGTTGATTTCAACAGGCCCATATCCACCATTTCGACGATCTCGCGCTTCCATATGTCGTTGAAGTGTGTCTCCGGTTCATCGAGCAGAAAAAGGGAACCTTCTTGTCCGCGAAGGAGGAAGAAAAGGCCCATGCGACAAAGGAGCATTTTTTCGCCGTCGCTTAACTGATCGTAAGTAACAATGATTTCTTCGGAGGGATCGCTTTCGTCGGATGCGGGACGGTGTAGCCGCTTCAGCGTGAGCGTGATCTCCTCCAGAAGACCTGTGCGCTCCCAGTCCCGAAGCCGGGAAAAGACATCCATGGGCGTGGAGTCTAAATCCTGATCCGCGCTCAACACGCGTAGAATGGCCTCGGCGCCGGTATTGCAGCCATCAACCCGTTCGGCGATGGCCTCAATTCCCTTATTGGGAAGGCCGAAGGGCAAAGCATTTTTCAGTTCTTGGGTGAGGTTGATTTGATCCGAGGGGCCAAGTGAAAAGACGGCCCGGCAACGTCCAAGCGGCTGGGCGATCACTTCATCGGCAAGCGCCACGAGGCATAACAGCTCCTGATGCTGGTGTGGCCTTACCTCGTCCTCGGCATCGCGGTAAACGAAGCTCAAATGAGTTGGCCAAAGCCAGTCAATCTCATTTAAGACACGCCGGGCATATCTCGGTTTTTCATCTGAATTGGGCTGGTGAATGATGGAATTCCGCAAGGCCTCCAGTTGACGTTCATTCTGGCAACCGGAGAGTTCCTTTGCCGTTTGCCAGAGCGCCAGGATTATACCGGCAAAACGGAGATCCGATGGAGCGACATGGAAATAGGAGCCGTCCAGGAGTTCGCTACGTAGCGCACGGTTTGATAGGGCTTTCCGCCGGATGGTCTGCAGTAGACTCAACTCCTGCCTTAAGTTCTCGAAGGTTTTAGCCTCACCGCTTGATTTTAAAGTGGAAGGAGCAAGCAAATTGGAAATGCGAATTGTTTGCTCTTTCTCCCATTCCTGGGTCATGTCCCAACCCTGCGGGCGTTCATCTTCGGTCTGATATTGTCCCTCTTCAAAAATTTCCGGGTGAAAAATCGGGTGTTCGAGCTGCATCCAAGGTTGCTCATCTCCTGATGTGTAGGCGATAAGTCGTTTTGGTAAATGGGCAAAAAGGAACGGACTGGAAAATGCATCCGAGCCCGTAACCATTACAAAATCCGAAACCAACGGATGCGCCTCTCTTCTGCTCGCGGCGAGCGTAATCTCTTCCCAATCGGCTTGATTTGCGGAAACCGGAACCGGATCGAGCGTGGCAAAAAAGGAGTTCATGTTTTTTCGGTTGGTGGCATGAAGGAGTGCCGTCACGGCTTTGCTCCCCGTCGTTCGATCCCACGCTATTGTTACGGGCAACGACGGCCTCTCGCGGAGTTTCAAAGAACGGAAGATACGATAGAGTGCTTGCAGCAAGGATGACTTCCCGGTTCCGTTCACGCCAACCATGAAATTCAGCGTACCTCTCCGCGGCAACTGCAATGCATTGGTGACGCGGTCCTCCCGGCCGAAAACGATTCTTGCATCGGTAAGCGGGCCGCAACGCGGGAGATGGAGGTAGCGCAATCTCATGCTAGTGTGCTCTCCTTTTCCAGGCGGGCGCCCAGCCGCTCCAACTCACGAGTCCTCGCGTGGTCTCCGATTTGGGGCTCTCCTTCCTCGCTTTCGCCGGGTTCGAAATCATGGAGCGGCAGACGATAGGCATTGCCGAAAACAAACTTCCCGGTGTCCTCGGTTTGTTCCTCCCTGCTTGCGGGAATTATCAGGCCACGAGCAGCCAAGACGGCCAAATGCCCCTCCACCCCTTGGGGATTGCGGCGCATTGGACCGGTGGAGATATATTGGCTCAATTTTTCGGCAGTGAAATATCGGGCGTATCGAACACCCCCCACCATGCGTTTAATGTCGCGCAAAAGGCCGCGCTGCTCGCGATTGAGGTCGGAGTAAATGCCTTCGGTCGGCCCTTCCAACATGGCTTCTATCTCCGCCTGCATCCTAACTTTGCTGGAAATTCCACGAACCCCGCCAGCTTCTCTGAGGGCGGCATCACGCTGGCGTGCTTCGAAAGTGAGTTTATCGCGGTTGGCTTCTCGCCATTCGGCGGTGAGTTGGCCGGAAAAGGCATGGGCCGAAAGGCTGCTTAAAAGATTTTTCGCTGTTTTGTTTGACTGGTTGATTATTTCCTCAATAGCTGAAATCTCCAGAACGGCTCTTTCGAATTCAAGTTGTGTTTCCAGTGGCGGGCATGGAATCGAAAGAGAAGCGAGTCGGCCCATACTGATGCGGCTTCTAGTGTCATGTCAAACATCTAATGTCGGATAAAGCCTTTTGAGTTTTATCCGCGCATCTTCGGTTCTAAACTGCCAATTCACTTTGGCACCTTTAT
>JANQDY010000246.1 GCA_028278625.1 Thermodesulfobacteriota bacterium | reverse complement strand
CCCCAGGCAACATGCTGAAAAGTTTATGAAAAATCAAAATTGGCGGCTTTTTTGAAAAATTTCCAATTTTTTTTGATCCTTATATCGGAATTCCAGGTTCGCAGTGTAGACGAATTGACAATGAGGGTCCGCCATGTTAGGAGTGCAGGAAGTAAAAAAACGCGTTTAAAAGGTAACTCGGAAAGGAACATGGTGATGAATCACGGAAAGCTTTGTGCGGCGTTCTTCTGGACTGGGACCTTTTTGTTGGTGGCCTTTATTGTTCATTTTTTTTCACATGATACGAAAGCCGCCGGTCCTTTGTTTGCACCCCCATGCAGCGCAGCGGGCACTTGCCGGGAATTGGACCCTTGTGCTGATAAAGATTTTGGGCAATGCAAGGGCTTTAAGGGTGTTTCGGGTCTGCGCCGTGAGGTATCCGGGACACTGGGGAGCCTCGGTTTTCTCGCACGGATCGTAGATGCCAAAAGCGGAAAACCGGTCTCTTTGTGGCACGATGTGCCGCTTTTGGTGTCGGACGATGAAAAGGGGATGGTGGTGAATGCCTTTTTCGAGGTGAGCCGGGGTACCCAGGCCAAGATTGAATTGAACAAATGGGCCCCCCACAACCCCCTATGGCAGGACCGTGAAGAAGTGAGGGGTCAGAATTTTGAAAGGCCCCGCTATTATGGCTGGTCCCCCGCGCCGGGCAACTACGGAGCACTTCCCCGCACCTGGGAAAATGTGCTGGAGGAGGATTTCATGACGGGATTTCCGGGAGATACGGATCCCATTGACGTGGTGGATGTGGGGACCGCCGCCTCCCCTGCGGGGATGGTATGCCGGGTGAAGGTCATCGGGGCCCTTGGCATGATTGACGGCACCGATCTTCAGACGGACTGGAAAATCTTCGTGATCAACATCAAAGATAAAAAGGCGCCCCAAATCAATGATATTTCAGATGTGCCCAAAGAGCTGCTGGAACAATGGGGACTCTTCTGGCGGTTTTACAAGACGGCCAAGGGATTGAGCGAGAATTTCTTCTATGATCCTGAATCCAGAAAGAAACTGAATGTGGATCCGGTCTGGCTGGGGGCCAAGGAAGCGAGAAAAATTGTACTCGCCTCCAAGGCTGCTTACGACAAACTGTTAAAGGAGTGCCTCAACCTAAAAGTGGATAAGCCCTACTGGGTGCCCGGATGTTCGAATTAGGGATGTTCGGATTAGAAGAATTGTAGAATGCAGAATTAAGGCGCCGGAAAAGGAGGAGAAAACCAACCATGTCAACCATACCCGATCCCGTTGAACTGACCCAAACCCTCGTGCGAATGGACACCATCAATCCCCCCGGCAATGAGGCGCCTGCGGCCCGGTATCTGGGGAAGATGTTTGAAGAAGCGGGACTGACGGTCTCCTATGCCGGAATGGATGAGAACAGGACGGGTCTGATTGCCGTGCTGAATGGAAATCCTTCCAGGCCGCCGCTGGTCTTCACCGGTCATCTGGATACGGTTCCCATTGGAGAGGCCCCCTGGACGAGCCCTCCCCACGAGGCCCGGATTCATGACGGCCGCCTCATCGGGCGCGGTGCCAGCGACATGAAAGGGGGCATTGCCGCCATGACCGTGATGGCGCTTCAACTGGCCCGGGAAAAGGAGCGGGAAGGGGATGTTGTTCTGGTCTACACGGCCGCGGAAGAGACCGGGTGCGAAGGGGCCCTTCACATGAAGGAGGAGGGGCTTTTGCCGGACAAGGCGGGTGCCCTTGTGGTGGCGGAGCCCACCGGCAATATTCCGATTCTGGGCCACAAAGGGGTGCTGTGGCTTACATGCACGGCAAGGGGGAAGTCGGCACACGGCTCCATGCCGGATCTGGGGGATAATGCCATCTACAAGGCCGCACGGGCCGCCTTAAGCCTTGAGGATTTCTTTTCCAAGGCTTCGGCCCATCCGCAACTGGGCAAACCCACCGTCAATGTGGGGACCTTTGCGGGCGGTTCAAAAATCAATATGGTGCCTGATGTTGCCCGGTTCGACGTTGATTTGCGCAGTGTTCCGGGGGTGGATCACTCCGCTCTCCTGGACGATCTCAAGCGACATCTGGGACCGGATATGGAAGTAGACCCTTTTATCGACCTGCCCGGCATATTGACGCCACCGGAGGACCCCTGGATCGAGGGGACCCTGGATATCATGGCCAATGTTGTGGGAAGCCGTCCAACACCCGGATATGTCAATTACTTTACCGACGCATCGGTCCTTTTCTCTGCCATGGGAAATCCGCCCACGCTCCTTCTGGGCCCCGGCGAACCGTCGCAGGCCCATCAGACCGATGAATACTGTCTGGTGGAGAAGATCGGCCTGGCAGCCAGGTGCTATCTGGCCATTGCCAGGGAATGGGTGGGAACGACCAGTTAGGGACAAATCATATGAAACATACCATCAAACGGTTTTTTAACAGGCTCTCGGAGGGAGGGCCTACGGGCTCAGAGGGGGCCTCCAAGGGCCGGAACGCCCAAGGCGTTCAGGTGGCCACCTGCGCCCTCTTTCTTGAGATGGCACATCTGGATGACTCATTCACCCCGGAGGAGACGGCCATAATCCTGGGGATTCTGAAGGAAAAATACCGGTTGTCCGGTGAGCACGCGGACCAACTCCTTGAAGAGGCCCAAAGGGAGTTGAAAGAGAGCATCGATCTCTGGCAGTTTGCAAAGCTCATCAATGAGAATTATACGGTCGAGGAAAAGATGGAGGTGATCCGGACCCTGTGGGAGATCGTGTTTGTGGACGGGAGGATGGACCGCTATGAGGGTTACCTCATGCAAAAAGTGGCAAACCTCCTTCGTATTTCCCACGAAAAGCTGATCCAAATGAAATTGGAGGTGCTGCGCGGTGCTTCGAAAGCCCCTGATGCATGCGGGGACCCGGAAACGGAAGGGGCAACAAGAAAGGAGGATCGCGTCATGGTTAAGGCTGTTTTTCACCTGGATGCGGACGAAGCGGGAAGGCTGATGATGGCCCTTGGCAACATCTCGAACCTTCTAAAGGAGGTGTCTGCGGATGAGGCGGCCGTCTGTGTTGTTGCCAACGGATCCGCCGTGAAGCTTTTCCGTAGAGAAATCGCATCCGATTCCGCTTTGCGCATCAAGGAACTATCCGCCAGGGGGGTTCGGTTTCTCATGTGCAACAACTCTCTCAACAACTTTGGCCTTGATTTGGCCGGACTTGTAGAAGGGTGTGATGTCATCAAAGCGGGCGTTCTGGAACTCATTGAGCGACAGGCCGAAGGGTATGCCTACATCAAGCCCTGACAAGAAGCCCAAGGAAGAGAGTTCCAAAACGGTTTCGGTGGTGGGACTGGGTCAGGTCTGCGTCGACTACTTGGGCCGGGTGCCCGCCTACCCACTCGAAGATACCAAAATGGAGATAGAAGGGTTTCATATGAGCTGCGGCGGCCCGGCCGCCACGGCCATGACAGCCCTTTCGAGATGGGGCGTATCCACAGCTCTCATCAGCGGTATTTCCGATGATCCCTTTGGCCTCAGAATTTTCGAAACCCTCCACAAGGAAGGGGTGGACACCCGCTCATTGAAAATGATACCCGGCCATGCCTCCCAGTTTGCCTTCATCGCAGTCACAAAAGAAGGGGGTAAGCGCACCATCTTCTGGAATCGAAGCACCGTTCCCCCCCTTGGCTCCCAGGAGATTCAGCTGAACCGTTTTCCCCAGGCAAGGCTTTTGCATGTGGACGGATTGATGGTGGATGCGTCAATTGTGGCTGCAAAGCAGGCAAGGGAACTGGGGTGGACCGTTGTGATGGATGCCGGAACCCTGAGACCAAGGACCCTGGATCTTATTCCATTGGTGGATGTGCTCATCGCCTCGGAGACCTTTTCGGATCCTTTGGTGGGTGCTGAAACACCAAAGGGAGAGGCCCTCATAAAGCTTTTTGAACTGGGCCCGCAACAGGTGGTGATCACCTTGGGTGACAAGGGAAGCATCGGATACCAAGACGGCACCATCATCCGGCAGCCGGCCTATGAAGTGGTTTCGAGGGACACCACCGGTGCTGGGGACTTGTATCACGCAGGCTACATTTGCGGGCTGTTAAAGGGCTTTGAAATGCCCGGGTGCATGGCGTTCGGGTCTGCCGCCGCGGCACTCAAATGTCAAAACGGCGGCGGCTGGGGGGGTATTCCAACCTTTGACGATATCAGGGCCTTGATGAACGATGTGAATTCTCTTTTATGAATCTTAGATACGGCCTGTTGGAATTATGTATCCAACCTTTGAGGGAGAATTTCATAGATCTTATCACGGCGGGCCACGCAGATCACGTAAACGGTGACTTCCCGGTCTTCTACCAGGTAGGCCAGTCGATATCCCACCGACCTCAGTTTGATTTTGTAAAGATCCGAATATCCCCTCAGTCTCGCCGATGCCACCCGGGGATTTTGAAGCCGTTTCTTCAAGTGGTCCTTAAACTGCTTTCGGACGTGCGGATCCAGCTTTTGCCACTCTTTGTAAGCGCTTGGGAAGAATTTCAGATCATAAGTCATCGATGCTTACCGAAATGGCGCTTTCTTTCTCATGCTTTCGTGCCTCATATATTCTCCCCA
Source organism: Thermodesulfobacteriota bacterium (assembly GCA_028278625.1). The sequence continues at coordinate 7,608 of JANQDY010000246.1, read as the reverse complement.
ACTCCACATCTTCGGCCATTTCAAGCAACCGTTCGTAGACTTCCGGCGGAACGATGTACGCTGCCGTCTTGTTGCGGTTCAAAAGGGCGATGGCCTCCCCTTGGGCCGCGTCTATGAGGGCTTGGGGATTTTTCTTGAATTGAGTAATACTGGCAGTCTTGCCCGCGTGGATCTTCTCCAACATCTTTGCTTCCTCCGGCAGCATTTTTGGTTTATTAAATGATCTTTTTATAGACCTTTTAAAAGGGCTTTGTCAAGGTCCTTACTCCCATTTCCCTTGACCCATGAGCGCCTGTTGCATATGATTCTTCTCTAAGAAAAAGACCTTTTCGTCTGGAGAAGCCAAATTTCCATCGTCATGCCGGACTTGATCCGGCATCCAGAACATGTAACCCACTGAACCGTTAATGGATTCCGGCTTTTGCCGGAATGACGCACGAATAAATGTCGTTGTAGTCTTAAGGCTCTTGCTTGTATGGAAGCCGCCTCTGGAGGAATTCCGTATGTCATCGGTCAGTAAACGCCTGCTGGAAGGCCTGAAAGGTAACGGTGCCGACTTTTTCGTTACCGTCCCCTGCAAGCTCTCCGCGGAACTTGTGCGCCTCATAAGAGAGGACAAAGAGATCATTCACGTGGCTCCCGGCAGTCCCCCCTTAAAACCGATCCCGCTATCACCGGTCTACATCCGCGATCGGTTCATGGGGGCGGTGGAAGGGCAATAGGTGAAAGGATTTAGGAACTGAGGGCTTGAAGTCTTGCTGGGATTTGCCGAGGATTGGATGATTTCGTCAGGTTGTCAGGATTCAGTGTGCAGGAACACTGACAACTGCACCCTGATACCTGCCCCCCTCTTTCTTGATGCAACGGGGCTTCAAACAACGGACGGCCGTGGGTCCCCGATGGTCGCCACACTGTAAAGGGGCAGAAAGGTCAGTTTTTGGTCGGGTAGATCCTTGTACGACCCGCTGTAGAGAACCAGTCCCTTTGGACAATTTGGATATTTTTCAAGCATCAGATGAAGGCTTCTGAGACTTCCTCCCGCGCCTGATTTCACCTCCACGGGGTAGATCCTTCCGTCGCGGACCACCAGGTAATCGATTTCCGCGCTGCTGCCGCGGGCGTCCCGTGCCCAGTAATAGAGTTCGGAACCGTGCCAGGCCAGGAGTTCCTGGGCCACAAACTGTTCGGCAAGTTTCCCTCGATACATGGCCAGGAGATTTTCGTGCTTCAATTCCAGTTCGGCAGGCACCTGACAGAGTCGTTGCAGAAGTCCGATGTCCAGCATGGCTCCCTTGAATCTTTTCTGATTGGCAGTCGCCCCCAACGGCAGGCCGGAAGGGTCGCAGGCGGGAATTTTATGGATCAGTCTGGCCTTTGCCAGCAACTCCAATCCCTTTCGGTTGGTCTGTCCCGAATGACCCGCGTTCAGCCGAGTGTATTTCAACTGATGGCCCACGCTTCTGGCCACGTTCAGTAAAACCGCATCCAGGCAGGAGGGGTCGATGTTGGGCATATATTTGGAAAAATCATCACGGTAGGATTCCAGAATTTCAGATTGGACCCGAAAGGCTTCCAGCATGGAACCGGCATTTCGGAAGGTTTTAATGCATTCGGGCATGCCGCCCACGAAAAAGTAGTTGCGCAATTCCCGAAGAATCATTTCCTGTAAACCCGTATCTACGTCACCCGGAGGGATGAGCACGTACTCCGCCATGGCCGTTTTTTCCATGGCGAGCAGGTATTCGTAAAAGGTCATGGGATGGAGGTGCAGATACTGCAGACGGCCGACGGGGATGGAGATCTGGCCAAAGGCAAACTCCAAGAATGAACCGGCGGCAACCACGTGAAGGCCGGGGATCTGTTCGTAGAAGTAACGCAATGCCATAATGGCTCTCGGACAGGATTGGATTTCATCCAGAAAGAGCAGCGTGTTGCCCGGTACAATTCTCTCAGTGGCCAATTCCAGATAGTTCAATATGGTCCGGGGATCGAGGTTCCCGTCAAAGTGGGGATGCAGGTCCCGGCGCTTCTCCAGATCGATCTTGACAAAGGAATCAAACTGTTTTGCCAAGACTTCCTCCACCAACCAGGTCTTTCCCACCTGTCGGGCCCCACGAATCATCAACGGTTTGCGTCGCGGCGCGTCTATCCACGATAGAATCTGTGCTTCAACCCATCTTTTCATGAAAATATCTCTCCGAAAGCCCCATATAGGTGTTAAGGAAATAACATTTGGGTCTATGTTCGATGAAATGAATGTAGAAAGTCAAGGGATTTTGGCGAGTGCCAATATAAAAAATCAATGTAGTTCTGCTAGCCGATCGATTGGGATGGTTTTCGGTTCGAATTTAGGTTCGGATCAGCATAATGCCTCCATGATGTCATGCTGCAAGTGGATTGAGATCATGATAAATGAATTCAGGGTTTTCTTTAAAAGATTTCAATGCGCGGTCATGGGGACGGATAATCAGAAATCATACAAACGGCTCAAAGTGGGCATGACGGGCAAGAGCAGTCCCCCCAGGGGAAAGATATTGACGGTCGCTTGGGGCTGTTTTTCAGCTACCCGGTCAATGGCCGCCTGAAGGGAGGGTGCGTACGTAAAACCGAGGCGGTTGACGGATTTTTCATCCAGATCATCGGAAACGACGATGACGCGGGTGCGGCTTTGGCAGACAAGGGCGAAGAAAATGGCGCAGTTAAAATCGATGGCGCCCGGGGCCATGAGCTGGGAGGTTTTAAAGGCGTTTACCGCGAACCGCCCCACGTGCACGGGCTTTTTTTCAAAGACCGCGTCAAATGATTGAAGCATGGCCTCGGGCATCCGGCCGGGGCATCGGGCCAGCAGGATGACGGTTCCGCCGGGCTTGGTGGTCATTAAAGACGCGGGGATGATCGGTTTCATGAGCTGGGGGCCTTCATCGTACGGTTCGGCCGAGACCAGGGTGATATCGGCCGGTTTGTCAAACCCAAAGCCGTAGTTCTCCTTGCTTCTTAAAATCCCCTCCTGGTGGGCCCTTTCATAGTGGCCGGCCACCACGTCCACCACCCGCTCCCTGGGATCGAAGACGCCGTTGATGATAAAGTCAAGACCCGCCGCCTCGGCCATGCGGCAGACTTCCCTGTAAAAGGGATTGGTGTCGGTATGTCCCAGAACGCATCCCGGCTCAGGTGTGTAATGGAAATGATGCTCACTGATGGAGGCGAAATCGGCCACGCCTGGAAAGAGAATTTTGGCGCCGCCCCCGAACCCGTTCATGGGGTGGGGAAAGATGGAGCCGATGCCGATTTTGAGCCCTGCCCGGGCCACGGTGGGGTCGATGGCCACCTGGCCGCCGGTTTCAAGATGCCCGATGGAGATCAGGTCCTTTGAATGACAGTCATGTTGAATCACTCGATATTGCTCAAGTACTTCTTTTCCGATTTTTGCTTCCAGCTCCTTTTGAGACGCAAACCGATGGGTTCCAAGGGCCACGACAATGGCGATATCCTGAGGGGCCACGCCGGCGTGGCCCAGTTCCTCCAAAAGGGGCGGTAGTATTTCCGCAACAGGTGTTGCCCTGGCCGGATCATCTACGATAATCGCCACGGGCAACCCTTTTTGAGCCAGCCCGGAAAGGGGCTTGCTGCCAATGGGTTTTGCCAGTGCACTTTTGACGAGATCAGGGACGTGCGCCATGGAAGTGGTTTCGGAAAACCGGGTGTGCCGCTCTACAATCCAGCCCTGGGGCAGGGCAAAAGGGTGCTTTGTTTTGCCCTTGAATAGAAAAGGGGTATCTCTTAAATCCGTGTTCATTTCATCTCTTACGGTGCTTTGTTTTGCCTTGACCCAATTAGGGAATTTAGGTACGATTTTAGCCTATAATCATAAATAATATCAATCGTTGAAGGCGGAGTCAAAGATGAAAGCGTTCTTTCCGGAGATTCAAGATAGCATTCCTTATGAAGGGCCTGATTCAAAAAACCCCCTGGCGTTTAAGTACTACGATCCCGATAAAACGGTGGGGCAAAAATCCATGCGGGATCACTTGAGATTTTCCGTTGCCTACTGGCATACTTTCATGGGCAGGGGTATGGATCCTTTTGGGTCGGAGACGTTTGAAAGACCCTGGAACAAAGGGCGCACGCCCATGGAAAAGGCTGAAAACGCCCTTTGCGCCGCCTTTGAATTCGCGGGAAAACTGGGCGTTCCCTTTTATTGCTTCCATGACCGGGACCTGGCCCCTGAAGGGGAGACGTTTTCCGAATCGTGCGGGAATCTTGAGACAATGGTTGAAAAGGCGGTAACGCTTCAGAAGGAGACCGGTATCCAGTTGCTTTGGGGAACCGCCAACCTTTTCGGGCATTCCCGCTATGCCCACGGTGCCGCAACCAACCCGGACCCCCACGTCTTTGCCTATGCGGCGGCCCAGGTCAAACACGCCATCTCCGCAACCAAAGCCCTGGGCGGTGACAACTACGTTTTCTGGGGCGGCAGGGAAGGGTATGAAACGCTGCTCAACACGGACATGAAAAGGGAGCAGGAGCAACTGGCCCGATTCTTCCATATGGCGGTGGATTACGCGAAGAAGATCGGTTTTGAAGGACAGTTCCTGATTGAGCCGAAACCGAAAGAACCGACGAAGCATCAGTATGACTTTGATGCGGCCACGGTCTTGGGGTTTCTTCGGGAATATGACCTGTGGGATTATTTCAAGCTGAATGTGGAAGCAAACCATGCGACCCTGGCGGGCCACTCCTTTGAGCATGAGTTGACCGTCGCATCCATGAGCAGCAAGCTGGGAAGCATCGATGCCAATATCGGGGACACACTTTTGGGATGGGACACGGACCAGTTTTCAACGGATCCGGCCGCTTGCGCAAAAGCCATGCTCGTGGTGCTGGGTCAGGGAGGGCTCGGGAAAGGGGGGCTCAATTTTGATGCCAAACCCCGAAGGGGATCCTTTGATTCCGTGGATCTTTTCTATGCCCATATCGGGAGCATGGATGCATTTGCCAGAGGGCTTTTGGCCGCCCAGGAGATATTGGAAGACGGCCTATTGACCGGTTTTCTGGAAGAGCGTTACGGGAGCTACACGGAAGGTTTGGGGAAGAAGATCATGGAAGGGGAGGCGAGTTTTGATTCCCTCGAAGAGTGGGTTCTGGCAAATGGAGAGCCTGCCCCCAAAAGCGGCCGTCAGGAGATGCTTGAAGGGATTTTCATGTCCTATTTCTGATGAGACATTTTGAGAGGAACGAAACGTTATCTGCAACCATAAGGAGATGCCATGGGACTTGACAGGAAACTGAAGATGGGGATGGTGGGTGGCGGAGATGATGCATTTATCGGCAGCGTGCATCGAAGTGCCGCTCTGATGGACGGGAAGGTGGATTTTGTGGCCGGGGCCCTCTCGGCCAACCCTGAAAAGGCCAAGGCTTCCGCCAGGGGGCTGTTCCTTCCGGAAGAAAGATCCTACGGCGCCTGGGAGGAAATGCTGGAACAGGAACTGAAACTGCCCCAGGGCGAGAAGATCGACTTTGTTTCCATCGTCACCCCCAACCATATGCATTTTGCCATCGCCAAAGCCTTTGCCGAGGCGGGGATTCACGTGGTTTGCGACAAACCCATGACCTATTCGCTGGCCCAGGCCAAGGAACTGGTCAAGATCGTCCATGAATCGGGAATCGTATTTGCCCTGACCCACAATTATACCGGCTACCCCATGGTCAAGCAGGCCCGTCACATGGTCCAAAAGGGGGACATTGGGGATATCCTGAAAATCGTTGTTGAGTATCCCCAGGGGTGGCTGCTCACGCCCCTCGAGGCGGAAGGACAGAAACAGGCCGCCTGGAGAACGGATCCCCAAAGGTCCGGTGTTTCCAATTGCATCGGCGATATCGGTTCCCACTGCGAAAATCTCGCCCACTACATAACGGGCCTTGAAATTACGGAAATGTGTGCCGACCTAAAGAGCATCCTGGACCGACCCCTGGATAATGACGGCAATATTCTGTTGCACCTTGAAAAGGATGCCTGCGGCATTCTCTATGCATCCCAGTTTTCGGCCGGAGACGAAAACAATCTGAGGATCCGGGTATACGGAACAGAAGGGGCCCTCGAATGGCATCAGGAAGAGCCCAATTACCTGTGGTTCAGGACCAATGACGCCCCGGCCAAGCTTCTGAGGCGGGGAAACGGTTATCTGTGTGAAGCGGCCCAGAGGGCCACGCGCCTTCCCCCCGGTCATCCGGAGGCCTTTATCGAGGCCTTTGCCAATATCTACGGCAATGCCACCGACACCATGCGGGCGAGGATGCTCGGCAATGCTCCCACGCCACTGGAACTGGATTTCCCCACCGCCATTGACGGAGCAAGGGGACTGGCATTTATCGAATCGGCCGTTGAAAGCAGCAACAGCGATTTGAAATGGTACAAAATGAAGCAGTATCAATGATTTCTTATCCATTCAAAAAGGAGGTATCCTAATGGCGAGACCCGTCACTCTGTTTACCGGTCAATGGGCAGATCTTCCCCTTACGGAATTGGCTGAAAAAGCCGCCGGATGGGGGTACAACGGACTTGAACTGGCCTGTTGGGGCGATCATTTTGATCCCGCGCGGGGGGCTTCGGACCCCGGCTACTGCCAAAACCAACGGAAGATTCTTGAGGATAATGGCTTGGGGGTGTATGCCATTTCACACCATTTGGCCGGCCAACTGGTCTGTGATCTCAACGACGATGAGAGGTCCGATGCCTTTGCCCCTGAAGACTGCGCGGGGGATGCGCAAAAGAAGCGGGCCTGGGCCGTAAAAACCATGAAAGAGACCGCCGTATCCGCCAAGAATATGGGATTGAAGGTGGTGGTCGGTTTTACGGGGTCCTCCATTTGGCATCTCATCTATTCCTTTCCGGCGGTGACCAAGGAGCAGATTGATGAGGGGTTCAAGTATTTCAGCGATATGTGGCACCCCATTCTGGATGTTTTTGATGAAAACGGGGTTCGGTTCGCCCTGGAAGTCCATCCCACCGAGATCGCTTTCGATATCATCACGGCTGAGCGGGCCTTGGATGCCATTGGAAGGCGTGAGGCCTTCGGTTTCAATTTTGATCCCAGCCATCTCCTTTGGCAGGGGATTGATCCGGTCAAATTCATTCGAACCTTCCCCGACCGTATCTACCATGTGCACATGAAAGACGCCCAGGTGACCCTTGACGGTACCTCCGGCATTTTAGGCAGCTATCTGGATTTCGGGAACCCGGGTCGCGGTTGGGATTTCAGGTCTCTGGGCAGGGGAGAGGTGGACTTTGAAGAGATCATTCGGGCCTTGAATGAAATAGGGTATGACGGCCCCTTGTCGGTTGAGTGGGAGGACGCTGCCATGGACCGGGAAGCCGGGGCCAGGGAGGCGGTTGATTTTGTGAAAGGCATCGATTTTCCCCCGTCCGCCCGGGGCTTTGACGAAGCCTTCTCCACGGAATAGGGGGGACATCCGCAGTTTGGCAGGGATACATTTTGTTTTTATTAAGACCTAACTTTTTCAAAATTCCAACCTTGATGGTCTCGTAAAAAGTCAGAACGCGGTCAAGCCGATATTATGAGCATTTGCTCAAAACGGGTGCGGTACAGG
>JANQDY010000227.1 GCA_028278625.1 Thermodesulfobacteriota bacterium | reverse complement strand
TCACAATTTTTTTGTCTTAAAATATAATAGTTATGACCATCTTCCTCAATTCTGCGCGTGTTTCATCCTTTGTTGTGCCCGCAGGGCATGGGGGTTAGTAAGGAGGATGTCCGGCGGGTTCTCGGCAATCCGTCTTCGTTCATCGGAGTCCTCCTGCCCTGTATAGCGTGCAAACGTGATGGGAGGTTCCCCTTCGACATTGCCGACAAACTTTCTTAGTTCCTCTATTTGTGAGTTAGCTAAAGCATTCATTGGGTAGACGACAACGGCTTTCGTGCATCGTGGACCCCCTGACTGACGGGAAGCCAATATATGGCTCACAATAGGAATAAAAAAGCAGAGAGATTTACCCGACCCTGTCCCGGTTGTAACAACAAAACTTTCGTCCGCAGCCGCAAGTGCGATCGCCTGCTCCTGATGCTTGTAAAGCGATAGAGGGCGCCCGTCCGATTGAAAAATAGTCTCGCAGAGCGGCTCAAGCACTCCTTCATTGACGAGTGTATTGACGTTTGTTGAACTCTTAAAATTTGGGTTGATTTGAATTAGTGGTTCAGGCCAATATTGCTGTTCAGCGTAAATAGCCTCGACCTGATGCCTGATATCCTCTGCCCGGATAGTTGTAAAGGAGGTCGCAAAGCGTTTGTACTCCTCAACGATGCTGTCGCGGAGGGAAAAGACATCCAGACTTTTTATTGTCATTTCATCTCCTTTATTATCTCGACATCCGAAGCACGCACCAGCCATTCGGAAACCAGTGGTCCGGACGATTCACAGACTTTCCCCTCGTGGCTATGCATATTGAACTCATGACTCTCCATCAAAGTCGTTTGGGCAGATCATATCGTTGGCCAAGCTGAATATCCGATATCATTGGATCTTTTACTACTTTGCGGTTCTGGAATTGTCAAGCTATAGGTGGAATTATCAAGGTCGATGTTTTTGTTTATTCTTTTTGAAATGAGAGGACTTGCTTTAATTCAATGAAAATACGAATGATTGAAGTGGAAGTTATATAAGAAGAAAGTCCGCCAACTGCTGTAGGCAACCCTTCGTTTGATGCGAAAACTGCAAAGGGATGCTTCGTCTATTTGCCAACCAGCGCCGGGAGGGATTCTACGCGGCCCTTCGGTCGGGCACGGACATCCTTTTTCTCAAGGCAAAAGACCGGTTCCCCAGGGCCACGCTCACGGGACTGGAAGACCTGAGAGTCTTTTATCTTCTTTTAAATGGAGAAACTGCCGAAATAGTGTCTGAGCCGCTACATCCCCAGATAAGCGCTACGGACATGGGGGTTGTCAATCAACTCATTGCATTTGCCGGCCATCACGATCCTTCCGTTTTCAAGGACGCATGCCCTCCGGGAAATTTTCAAGGAGCGTTGAACATTTTGCTCCACCAGCAAAATCGTTGTCCCCTGCCGGTTGATATCCCGGACGATCTTGTAGATATTGTCCACCATGAGAGGGGACAGACCCAGAGAAGGCTCATCCAAGAGGAGCAAGGAAGGCCTTGACATGAGGGATCTCCCGATGGCCACCATCTGTTGTTCCCCTCCGCTGAGGGTGCCGGCCCGTTGTTCCTGTCTCTTTTCCAGAACAGGGAACAGACCCCATATCCAGCCGAGGTTCTCCTCACGATATCTCTTTGCCCTAGCGATGTGCGAGCCAGTCTCCAGATTCTCCTTCACCGTCATATTGGGAAACAACTGCCGACCTTCGGGAACTTGACTGATCCCCATTTCAACAATCCTGTCAGAGGAAAGCCCGCTGATCACTCTCCCGTTGAATTCAATTCTGCCCTTCTTCGGTCTCAGTATGCCCGAGATGGCCAGCAAAACCGTTGATTTTCCCATCCCGTTGGCGCCGACAATGGAGAATATCTCTTTTTCCTCAATGTCAAAACCAACGCCATAGAGCGCCTGCAGATCGCCGTAAAATACGTCTATATTGACCACACGAATCACTTCAAGATCCCTCACCGAGATAGGCGTCAATCACTTCCTGGTTATGGATAACCTTCGAGGGGAGGCCTTCGGCGATCTTCTCCCCGAAATTGAGCACGACAATCCGGTCTGCCAGGGCCATCACCCCCCGCATGATGTGCTCAATAAGCACGATTGATATGCCTCTTTCCCGCAGCCCTTTGATGAGCTCGATCATCTGATCCGCTTCCGTGGCATTCAATCCTGCCATCACCTCATCAAGGAGGAGAAACTTCGGTCTAGTTGCCAAGGCCCTGGCCAGCTCAAGCCTTTTCCTCAGCGGCAATGGCAGACTCCCGGCTTCTGAATCGATCACATGCTCCAGTCCCACGGTTTTGATCACGGCCCTGGCGTTCTTTTCGGCATCACTCACGTGGCGGCTCCTGTTTAATGCCCCAATCAACACATTCTTAGCCACAGTAATCCCTGAAAACGGCTTGACAATTTGAAAGGTTCTCACAAGGCCCAGCTTACAGATCTCGTGGGGTTGAAGTCCCACGATGTCCACCCGGTCAAACCAGGCTTCTCCTTCGTCAGGAGTGAGAAACCCGGAAAGGAGACCGAAAATAGTGGTCTTGCCTGCGCCGTTCGGCCCGATCAAGGCCAGGATTTCGCCAGAATCCACAGAAAAGGACACCCTGTTTAGGGCGGTCAATCCTCCAAAACTCTTGGTAACGGCTCGTAACTCGAGAAAGGCCAATCCAACCTCCAACTATGATTCCTGAAATGAACACCCGGAGACCAGCTCCAGGGCGTTTCGCTTACTACCCAATCCAAACGCTAGCGAACGGGTCTTTCCGGGAGCACGCGGACCAGCAGTCTCCGCAGATAGAAGGTAACCCCGTTGGGAAGAAACAGGACCACAAGGATGGTCAATGTTCCATATATGGCAAGGTGCAGACCTTCCAGGCCCCCTTTGGCGAAGTAATTTCGTGATATCTCCGCAAGAGGGGTCAAGATGAAAGACCCGATCAGCGGGCCGAAGACCGTGCCCGGGCCGCCGATCAGGGTTGGAAGAATCAGTTCGATGGAAAGGCCCACCCCCATGATCCCGTTGGGATGCAAGTGAAACAGGTAATTGGCGTAAAATGTCCCCCCCAGGGCTGTCACAAAGGCGCTGATCCCGATGGCATACACCTTGTACTTGAAGATGTTGGCACCAAGACTCCAAGCCGCTTCTTCGTTTTCCCTTATTGCCACGAAATAGAGGCCCATCTTGGACTTTTCCAGAAGCCTCACAAGGACGATGGAGAAGATACAGAGACCGAGCATGATATAATAGTATGGGATATTGCTCCGAAACTGCATATTGGCCAAGGACGGCTGGAAGTCCAGAAAAATGCCGGAAAACGACCCTAGAAATTCAAGATGAAGGGCGATCAACCTCCCGATTTCCGCAAAGGCGATGGTCAGAAGAACGAAATAAATCCCCTTTATCCCGAACCGAAAGCCCAGATACCCGATGATGATCCCCACCACAAAGGCGACACCTCCTCCCATCAACATCCCGATCCACGGGGTGAGGCCGAACCAAAGGTTCAGACAGGTGGATACATAGGCCCCGATACCTACAAACAGGGAATGTCCCAGTGAAATATGGCCTGTATAACCGCTCAGGATATTCCAGCCCTGACCGATCAAGGCGAAAAAGAAGACCATGATGAGGATTCCGAGCACATAAGAACCGGCCACCAGAGGAACGGCAAGCAGGATCCCGAGGCTGATGCACAAAAGGGCGATTCTTTTCAAACCTTCTCTCCAAGCAGCCCCTGGGGTCGCCAGAACATGATCACGATCAGGATGACAAAGCTGACGATCTGCTTTAAAGACGGGAGCAGAAAAAGAGTGCTCAAGGCCTCTGCCACGCCCAGAATCATACCGCCTAAAAGGGCGCCCGTCATATTCCCCATCCCCCCCAGGATGACAATGATAAAGGCGGTCATGGTAAAACTGTGGCCCATGTGGGGATTGATTGGCACCAGGGCCGTGAGAAAGGCGCCTGCGGCGGCCGCAGTTGCAGCGCCTATTCCAAAGCAGACATTCTGAACCCGTGCCACCCTGATCCCCGCCAGCCGCGCCCCCAGGCGGTTGTCGGCCGCTGCTCTCAGTGCCCTGCCCGTGTCTGTCTTTTTCACCAGCAAGAACAGAAATACTGCAATCATCATGGCCAGAATAAACGTAGCCAAGCGGGCCACATCAACCACGATGTCTCCGATCCAAAAGGTCTCCAGACTGAGGAAGGTCTTGACGTTTCGATGGTCCGGGCCGAAGACCAGAAGAAGGACATTCTCAATGATCAGGCCCAAACCGATGAGCACGAGAACCTGGCTTGCTTCCGGGAAATCGATGATTCGATTGATCAATACGGCCTGGAGAAAGTATCCGATGACAAAAACAATGGATGCCGAGATTATGAATGAAAAACAGGGATCCACGCCAAAGGTCACAAAAATCCAATAGGTGACAAACATCCCCAGGACCATGAGTTGCCCGTGGGCAAAGTTGATCACCTTCATGACGCCGAAAACGAGGGAAAGCCCCATGGCCGTGAGTCCGTAGATCCCACCCGCCAGGAGGCCCATCAATGTCAATTGTCCAATCCGAGTCAGCATTTCCACAGCTCCAAACGGCTTCTTCCTGTTTCGGGGCATTGCCCCCTATGGAATGATCGGATAACCACCGTGATTTCCCGCTGCCAGGACCATTGCCCGGACGTTCTCTCCCGGTGTGTCCGGAGAAAGGAAACAACCGGAGGACAGGATGAATCGTCCATGGCGGCCGGCCTTTATGATCACCTCCCGTGAGTCCCTCTCCACGTCTTGGGGCGTACCGAACAGAAGCGTTGTATTGGGGCATATGTTCCCCATGAGACAGATCCGGTCGCCCACGGTTTTCCTGGCCTTTCCAAAATCAACCTTCGTATCCAGACTCAGGATGTCAAAACCCGCTTCAACAAAAGTGTCCAGCCGGTCCGTAGTATCCCCGCACACATGAAATAGCATCGGCTTTTTGGTCATTTTGAGGGCATCCACCAGCCTCTTGAGATAGGGCAGGCCGATTTCCACCCACATCTTTCGAGATATGACATCCCCGGAAACCGTAGGATCGGAAATACAGATGATATCTGCCCCGGCCTCCGCTACCGCGATCCCCCAACGGATGAGCCCCGCCAGGGAAATTTCCAGGAGCGCCTTCAGGTTTTCGCGATCCTTTGCAATATCCCTCAATACCCTTTCAAGGCCCCTCAGCATGGCTGCATGCCTGAAAGGGGCCTGGCAATAGCCGAGCACGGGGATGCGATGGGCGCACAGTTCCTTGAGTCTGGCGATGATTTCGAGGATCTTGGGAAGCCTTCCATCCTTGTAAGGATTTGGCAAACCGAGTTTTGGCATATCAATCTTGTAATCCTTCACCATCGGTTCAATCACGGAAGGCGGCACATTCTTGCTGATCTTGAGCTTGCTCCCCATGGCCTCTGATTCGGCATGGACGGCAAACAGGTCCCATACAGCGTCATATCCGTATTCCTTGACACAATAGTACTGGGAGAAGACGTACTTTTCAGGTGAATCCATAATCTCACCGAAAGAGAATCCTGCCTGCCTGAAACACCAATCCCTGGCAGCAGGAATAACAGGAACCCTGTCCGGCTGCTCTCCATTGACCACGGCCATTACGCGCTCGTAAGAATTCATCTTCATCGCCTTTCTACGCCCCTGCATCCATTTCCTTGTGACCCATCCGAATCACGGTTAGAACAGGTGTGGCAGGAAGATATCAAAAGCCACGATATCTTCTTCCACATCATGGGGCTGGTGCTTGATCCCCGCAGGTATTCGAATAAAGCTCCCAGGAAGCATCTCAAAATCCCCTTCGCCCTCAACCCACATCTTGCACTTTCCGGCCAATTGATACACGATGTCGTCCTGTTCATGTACGTGGGCCGGCACCTGAATCCCTTTTTTGGCCCGTACCATCATGATGCTTAAATCCACCTGATCCTTTTCAAATGACAATAGCTTTTTGATGAGTAGTTCATGAAATATCGGATGCTGTTCCCATGAAAGCTCATCAACCCTCATGTTTTTGATCATTCCTTACTCCTTTCATTTTTCCTTCGTAGATCGGTACCCTCCCGACCTTCTGGTTTCGGCCTCACAGCCCTCGCGCCAAACTTATTAGAAAACAGGCAGGGGCGTCACAACCCACGCCATAGAGAGTCTGCTACACACCCCTTTTCCACAGCTGAGGCGCGGGGAACACATAATCAGCCTGTGCCGCATCATTGGGAAGAACCACCTTCACCTTTCCGTTAAGCACCTGAACCATGGCCGATGTGGCGTTGATGTTGTCACCGTTTTGGTCAAATACCACCGGTCCTCCCACCATGGGGGATCCTTTGAAATCCGTCTTCCTGAGGGCAGCCACCACAGCCTCGGGTTTCGTGGAACCCGCCCTTTCAATGGCATCTGCCAACACCATGGTGGCGGTATAGGCATAACCGTTGTTGGTATCGATGTACTTTCCCGGATAGAGTTCGCTGAATCTCTTTCCTATCTTCTTGTATACGGGACTCTTGGGATTATACCATGGCACATTGTCCAGGGTGTAATCGGCCAGTTTTCCCATATCCGAGATGAACTCCGGCTCATACCAGCCGGGGCTTCCAGGGCTGATGATACCCATCAACTCCACCCGTTGTTTGTACAGCTCCTGGATGGTCAACCTGGCATCTCCAGGCCTCGCAATGGGGAAAAGGATCTCAGGCTTGGCGGTCTTGACCCTGGCGATCTCGGCAGAGAGGTCTTGTGTTCCCATGGGATAGACGATGTGGTCCACAATCTCAAAGGGGATCTTCAGTTTGGTTTTGAGGGATTTGTAGGCCTTAAGGAAGCTTCCTGACTGGGCCTTTCCAAAAAGATCTCCCTGATTGATCAGGACCGCTCTTTTAGGGCATAACCCTTTCTCATTCAGGATCTGCATCACGTAGTCGATCGCCTTGACGCCAAAGACGCTCCCTTTGGGGAAAACCCGAAAGGTGTACTTGTATCCCTTTTTGGTGATCACATCCGCTGCGGCCACATCGATGACAAACGGTACCCTGCGCTGTTCGGCCAGAGTGGCGATTGCCATTGCATCGGCACTGGAAAAAGGCCCGATCAACCCGGCCACCCCTTCCCTGATCAGCTTCTCTGCTTGAGATCGTGCAACAGCAGGCTTGAATTCGCTGTCAGCAAGGAGAAGTTTGACCTTTGCCCCTCCAAGGGACTTGATCCCCCCGGCCTTGTTGATCTCATCTACCGCCAGTTGTTGGGCCCTCCTGTTTCCTATTCCTACATCAGCAACCGGGCCTGACGCAGGTTCTATGGAACCCAGAAGCACCTCCTTGGCTCCAGCCCTGCTGATCCCAAAGGGAAGCCCTGAAATGAGGGCTGACGCACCTGTTGCGATCCCTGCTTTTAGAAACCCTCTGCGCGTGACTTCCATAACAAAAAACCTCCTTTCGTGTTCATCCTTGAGGGACGCATACCTGAAAGCATCCCATCCGAAGAGCGAAACGCCTGCAAGCACAGAAGGTCACGGTGCGTTTCCCTCGTCATTGTCCTTTTCGGCATGGTGCCCCAACAGAAGTTCAAGGAATTCATTGATATGAGATCTCATCCGTGCCTTTGCCCTGTCATAGGCGCCAATCTCCAGCAGTTCCAGCAACGCTTGATGATCTTCGGCTGCCCGTTGTTTCATCCCTGGAGTAAAGGCATACAAGAACTGGCATCTGGCCAGTGTGGTGCCGATGGTCTCAAAGAACTTCATCAGCCAGGAGTTTCCGGTGGCATGCACCAGGGCGATGTGAAAACCTGCATTTGCATGGATGAATTCCAGCTTTTCCTCGGGAGTTGAGTCCTCGGTTGGAAGAGGGGGGGAAATCAAAAGCTGCGTGGAAAGGGCATCTTTCCATGTGTCAAGGCCGTCCCTTTCAATGAGATCAATGGCATAGCATTCGATCATCTCCCTGGACCGATAGACTTCCTCGAAATCTTTGCTGGTCAACTTGGTCACATAGGTCCCTTTGCGAGGGTAGTTCTTAACAAGCCGTTCATTCTCCAAAATCCTCAGGGCTTCACGCAACGGCCCTCGGCTGACACCGAAATCAGAGGCAAGTTTGGTTTCATTCAGTCTCTGACCGGGCTTCAGCTCGCCGGTAATCACCCGGACCCGAAGATATTGGAAGATTGTCTCTGTGATCCCTTTTATTTCCATAATAGAAAACCTCGGCACTTCTTCTGTCATTTGTCAACGGTCGACAACTGACAGATAACAGTTGACATTTTCTCTGTCAAGCTTTTTTTTATAATTGTTTTTTGTCATGGCTGATTGATGATTCAGAGGAGGTCCATGGCCGGGGACCGGGATTCGGTGGCGAGTCTTTTTGTGAAGGAATATGAATGATACAGAATAGTTCCGACAAGGGTCCCCTAAAGCCGAAAGACAGCCGGCTCAAGGTTCGACCGGGGGATCCGGCCCCCGATTTTACGCTCCCATCCCTGTCCGGCGAAAGCGTCACCCTGTCCCAATTCCGCGGCAGGAAGAATGTGGTGATCTCCTTTGTGCCGGCCGCCTGGACACCGGTCTGCTCTGATCAGTGGCCGGGATACAATATCATGGAGGACCTGTTTTTGGACCATGACGCCATTTTG
>JANQDY010000232.1 GCA_028278625.1 Thermodesulfobacteriota bacterium | reverse complement strand
TTCCATAACGTAGCCGCGGTCGGCCAACCCCAGGGCCATCCTCGCGTTCTGCTCCACAAGCAGCATGGTGACCCCGGCCTCGTTAATGGCCTTTATGAGTTTGACCAGCTCCTGACAAAGGATCGGGCTGAGCCCAAGGGTGGGTTCGTCCATCAACAGCAGCTTGGGGTCGGTCATCAGGGCCCTGCCGATGGCCACCATCTGCTGCTCCCCGCCGCTGAGACTGCCTCCCGACTGTTGCTGCCTGTTTTTCAGAACGGGAAAATACCGGTAAACCATCTCGAGGGTTGAATGAATCTTCTTGGAGTCTTTTATCAGATAGGCCCCCATTTTCAGGTTTTCAAGGACTGATAGGTGAGGAAAAATCCTGCGCCCTTCAGGGACCTGAGCAATGCCCGTCTCCACAATTTTCTTAGACTTCAGGCCCTTCAGAGAAGAACCCTCGAAAAATATTTCTCCATTGGCGGGCTTGAGGATTCCGCTGATGGCATTGATGGTGGTGCTTTTGCCTGCCCCGTTGGCCCCGATAAGCGTGATGACCTCTCCACGGTCCACATGAAGACTGACGTCCATTACTGCCTCCACGGAACCGTAAAGGACATCGATATGATCGATTTTGAGTTGTTCAGTCTTCATTCGCCGTTCTCCTCCACCCCCAGATACGCCTCAATGACCCTTGGATCATTCTGGATCTCGCTTGGGCTCCCCTCCGCAATTTTCCGGCCGTAATTCAGGACAATAATGTAATCACATACCCCCATGACCACTTTCATATCATGTTCCACCAGCATCACGCCGATGCCCTCTTTTCGGAGATCTTTGATCTTTTCCCGCAGATGAACGGAGTCGCTCGGATTCAGACCGGCCGCGGGCTCATCCAGCATGATCACCTTGGGACCGCACGCCATGGCCATGGCGATGCCCAGTTTTCGCTGCAGCCCGTGAGGCAGACTTCCGGCCAGGTCAGAAGATCTGTCGCTCAGTTCCATGAACTCCGTGATCTCCATGACCCTCGACGCCGACGCTTCCTCTTCCTGCCGATATTTTCCGGTGTTCAAAATGCCCTGGAGCAGGTTCGTTTTGGCATACAGATACTGTGCACGCAGGATGTTCTCAAAGACGGAGGCATCCCTGTACACCGTATTGGCCTGAAAGGTCCTCACCAAACCCAGGGCTGCGATCTGATGAGGTTTGCGGCGGGTGATATTCCCGCCGTCCCAGAACACGTCCCCTGACGAAGGCCTTATAAATCCCGATATGAGATTGAACAGCGTCGTTTTGCCCGCCCCGTTCGGGCCGATCACGCCGAGGACGGAATTCCGGTCCAACTTGAGGTTCACCTCGTTAACCGCGGTAAGGCCTCCAAACGTCACCGTTAAATTCCGAACTTCCAAGAGAGCCATGGTTCTACTCTTTTCCTTTTCCGTGGGCAGGTGTTTGCAAAAGGGGCAGATCGACCCCGCCGCCGGTTCCCCGCCGCCGGAAGATCATGCCGGGAAGCGACTGCAGGCCCCCAGGCAGGAAAAAGACGACGAGTATGATAAAGGTCCCGAAAAACAGCGGCTCCAGGGCCGACATGTACCCCCGGAATATTTCACTGACCACGGTCATGACGACCGCACCGATGATGGGCCCTGAAACCACGGTCGCCACACCCCCTACGGTGGCTTTGATCTGCACGATGATCGATTCCCATATACCGAATTCATTGGGGTAAAGGGCGGTGTAATAGTGAGCGAGAAAGGCCCCTGCCACCCCTGTGAAAAAGCATGACAGGGTAAAGCTGATCACCTTGTATTTCTTGATGTTGATGCCCTGGCTTTGGGCGAGATCCGCGTTGTGGCCGATGGCACGAAATATCCTGCCGGCACGAGACCTGTCGATACGGTAGAAGACAACCGCCGTTATCACCGTAAGAAGTAAAATAAGGTAATAATTGGGTACCTTGGAACCGAAGTCCAGACTCAGCAGCGGTTCCGGCCGGGGTATGCCTGAAATCCCGCTGTATCCCCCAAACAGCGCGGTCCAGTTTAAGTAGACGATCCGTATGACTTCTCCGAACGCGAAAGTAACGACCGCAAAATAGATCCCTTTTAACCTGAGAATGATCATTCCCAGCACGAATGCCAGCAAGGCCGTGATCCCCCCAGACAACGGCAGGGAAAGCCAGACCGGGATACCCGCCCGCATGGTAATAATGGCCGAAGCATAGGCCCCGATCCCTAGAAAGGCGGCATGCCCCAGGCTAAACAGACCCAGGCGAAGCAATAAGGTCCAACCCATGCACATGATCGCGGAAACGCAGCTCATGATCAGGAAATGGAGGTAATATTGCTCCTTCATGAAAATCGGCAGTAAAGCTGCGGCCAGAAAAGTCGCAGCAGCTCCGATCCTAACTGTTTTCATCTCATTACTCCGCGATTTCAAAGGGAACTCCAAACAATCCTTGCGGTTTGATCAGCAGGATAATGATAACCAGCAGAAAACCGATCATTTCGGTTACATTGCCCAGGTACGTCTGGCCGAAACTCTCGATGAAGCCCAGTATGAGCCCTCCCAGCGCAGCGCCCGGCAGACTTCCCATCCCGCCAAGCGTAATGATAATAAGCGATTTCAGCATGGCGCTGGTGCCTACATAAGGGCTGACAAAAAAGAGTGGCGAGATCAACGATCCTGCCGCCGCAGCCAGTGCGCTTCCGATACCCATGATCAGTATGCGCGTCTTACCCACGTCAACGCCCACCAGTTCCGCCGCCCGCCTGTCCTGGGCCACCGCCCTAGTGGCCGTGCCTTCACGCGTATACCGGATCCAGAGGTAAATCACGGCCATGACGATCAGCGATGTAAATATGATCACCAGACGTTCGTACGAAAGGCTCAGTTCCTCGATGCGCAGAACGCCTTGAAAAGCGGTTTTCACATTTCTGTCGTCCTCGCCGAAGAGCAGTTCCATCAGCCCTTCTAACCCTACCATGAGCCCCAGGACCACTCCCAGAATCGCAACGATCGGGGCCTTGAGCAGCCGCCTTAAAAAAACCAGCTCAACCATGATGCCCATCAATCCGACGACGACGGTGGACAGCAGCGCGGCAAGGAGATAAGGCAACCCAAGCGACATATACAGCCAATACAGTACGATCGCACCCACCATATAGAATTGACCATGGGCGAAATTAACGATCTGGAGTATGCCGAAAACAAGTGAAAGCCCGGACGACATCAACACATAGGTCATTCCCAGCATCAGCGCATTTATGATCACCTGTCCCATGATAGTGGTCCCTTCTTCTTTCGGCTGAGGGCCTGCCTCAGTAGTGGTTCCGATTCGTCCGTCAATGTGAATCTATTCAATGATGATACGATGCCAAAAAGCGCCGCCCGGATTATAAATGCATCTCTTTTCACACCCATCTCCGGGAGACCCCGTACTCCGGGCGAGGAGAGGGTGTGGCTCTGCGTCCATGCCCCCGCCGCCGAACATATCAGCGGCCCGCGCCCGGAAAAAGATTACGGCCTCTCTACGGTTACATAGCCGAGATACTCGGCCTTATCGCCTTTGATGATCGCCGCAATGGTGTTGATAATCAGTTGGCGTTGAATGCCGTATGTTTTCGTGCCAGCAAAGCCGCCCTTACCCAGCAGCGTATCGAACTCAGTGTTCTCCATGGTCTTGACAACAACGTCCGGATCAAAGCTCTGGGCTTTTTCCAACGCCTGGGCAAGCACTTGAAGGCCGATACCATAACGCCAAGCGAGCGGTTCAAACGGAGGCCCGTACTTTGCCAGGTACTTTTCCCGTATCTTCTTCATCAGTTCACGGTTTTTATCGTCTATGGCCGGACATCTTATGTCTTCAAAAGGCGCGATATAGCCCTGGATGGCGTCCTGACCCGCAATCTCGATCATCCCTTTGACGTTTGTCAGGGATCCTACGTTGCTGTAATACCCTTTATATCCCAGTTCATGGGCCTGCTTGCAGATCAGGGCGTATTTCGATGGGGAGAGGGCCCCATGAATCATCTCCGGCTTATGGTCAAGGACCTTTTTCAGGAAGGGATAGAAATCAGTGGTGGCAGCGGGTGCGAGGACATTATCCGTAACCTCGATCCCCGTTTCCTTGGCCCAATCCCCGGCTGCGGAGGAATTGCCCCGGCCAAGACCAGTGTCCACGTTGACAATGGCCATTTTCTTGTAAGGCATGGTTTTGAGGGCGATGTCCAGGACGCCCAGCTTGCCTCGAGGATCTTGAGTGTATCTGAACAAATAGGGATATTTTGGTCCGAGGGTATGGGGATCGCCGCTGCTCCCTTGAAGAATGATTATCTTCTTTTCATTGGAAACATGCCGCAAGGCCATAACCGCAGCATCGAACCACGGGCCCACGATATATTTCACCTTTTCCCGGTTAATGAGCTTCTCTGTGGCAGCGCGCGCGCCCTTGGCCGAAAACTTGTCATTTTCGGAATACACCTTGAAAATGTACTTTTCTCCCCCGACGGTGATTCCCCCGGCCTCATTAAGAATTTCGGCCATCAGATGTATGCCGCGATCACAAGGGTTTCCCCATGGCGCCGCCGGGCCCGTTAGCGGTTGAATACTCCCGATTTTAATTTCTTTTTGTGCGTTGGAGGGTGATGATGTGATTGCTAAAATGAAGATACTGAGCAGTATTCCCGTTAAAAAAGTGCCTCTTCTTTTAAACATGTTCATCTCCTTTCATATGACATGGCATTAAAACCCAAAAACGTCCAATCACCTCCTTTTCATTATTGGCCAAATTCAGAATGCTGAAATTGAAATCATGAACTATTCCGACTGACCGTCAGTCACCTATATCACAGCATTTTCTTCTTGTCAACAAAAAAATATAGGCGCTTTAAAAGCCTATTTTTCAAATTATTTCGATTTTATTTAATTGTTATTATTATGTAAATTCAATATTAGCGCTTATCAACAAAAATCGCGGTCAAGAATTTTTTTAACAAGGGCATGAATCCATGACATCTTCGACTGACTATAAGTTAGTTTCTTGAGTACCGAAAAGACACTTTATTTTCGGCAGAAAGGAGGAGACGGAATGTCGGACTGGTTCGTGAAAAAACAATCGGCAGGAATTCATTCATCTTTTTTTCGGCCTCGCCAAAATCGGGGCGGTTATCATTCCTATCAACACTTTTTTCAGATCTTCCGATACCGCCTACGTGCTTAAACAGGCGAACTGCTCTACTCTGGTTACCGTAGATCAGTCCGGCTCCATTCACTATTTGGGGATGGTCCGGGAAATAGTCCGAAAGGCGGGCCAAAGCGGGCAAAAGGAAATCACTGATCCTGATTTTCCCGATCTCACCCGGATCGTGGTTGTCAGTGATGAAGAATACGAAGGAACCTATGCCTGGCCACCTTCGATTCATGGGCAGATTCAAAGAAATGCTGAAAATAGAATCATTCGATTAAACAAACGGAATGGCCTATGGGGATTGCAGGGTAGTGCTTTTTAAGACTTGCAGATACCGTCGGAGATAATTTCAATACTGAACTTCAATGTTTCATACAGGTGATTTTTTCCTGTGGACCTCACCTTGCTCTCTTCCAACTGAACGATTCCGATGAAAAGGGCCCAGTAGGCATCACTCAGTTGAATAACGTTAAGTTCCTTTAACATACCCAGTTCGATCGCCTTCCTGAATATTCTCCTCATAACATCGAAATTTGCCCTTGCCCTATAACTTATTTTATCGGATGTTTCGTCGGATACCTCCAAAAAATGCTCGCCCTGTTGAAACGACTGCACAATCCGTAACCCTTCGGAGTCGTATTGATATGCCCGCCAATAAGCATCCAGCATTTCGAAAAGGACCTCTTTGCCGGTAGCGTACTTTAATTCATTCAACTCCCTTTCCAATCGAAGGAATTGCATTCCCAGTTCCTCGAGGAATGGCATCATCATTGAAATATAAAGATCTTCCTTTGACTTAAAATAAAAATAGACCGCACCTTTGCTTATCCCGGCCTTTTGGGCGATGCTTTCCATGGACGTCCCTTTAAAGCCTTTACTGAAAAACATTTCCCGGGCAGCTGCCTGTATCTCATTTATCCTTATATGCTTTTCTTTCACCCTGGATTTCTTCATACTGATATCACCTTTGCTCCCATTTTTGCATGATTAAAAAAAAAATGGAATACTAAAGAACATTTAGCGCCGAAAAATCAGGACGAGCCCACTGGCATGTGTTTATGCCGGCCACTTTTGAGCTGGTTAAGTGGTTCAAACCATTAGGATTCCTACACATCGCCATTTATGACTGACGCTCAGTCAATATACTATTAAAATTTATGCCTTTGCGTGTCAATAAAAAAGCGGCAGAGACAAGTATTTGATTCTGGCGGGTTGTACCGCAAAGTGTTTGGATGCACCCGGAGTAACTATGATATTTGGTAGGCAGGCTAGTGATGACCGTCAGAGAACAGGATGAAGATCGCTCGGTTTATCGAAGCATGACGGTAGGAACTGCCCTTGTGGCATCAATGCACGGTGCCGGCTCTCCACAAGTTCAAAGGGTCATGATTTTGCAGGAGGGCGATTTGGCGGCCAAGACGATATAACGAGCGATATTGTGGGCCTGCTCTTTGACGGCAATGGTGGTGGCGTAAATCAGATCCTCGATCTTTTCGAGGGGAAGGTTGGGATTACGGTCCATCATGGCGTTCACCAGGAAGGCGCCCAGAGTGACCGGGTGGATGTTGGCGAGCTCGCCAGTGAAGTTTTTCTTGGGGCGGCTCAGACGTCCGCGGGGGGTCCGAATTGCATCAATCAGATAGGATTTTTGCATAACGGCTTCAACCTCCTAATTCATTTTCCAGTATTGGGGGAGTCCCCACCATGGGGTGGGATACATATGCCAT
>JANQDY010000167.1 GCA_028278625.1 Thermodesulfobacteriota bacterium | reverse complement strand
TAGCAAAATGTAAGTCGAAAATCAAGGCAAAAGCGATTTTATTCGCAAGTATTTCAAATGGTTAAATTGGTTTTACTTTTTACAGGACCATCATTATTTGGGTGGCACCAAATCGTCATGAAGACTCTGAATCCGATTAAAACAGTCGAGCAGCGGACCGTTTAATATGCCCGCGCGCATCTCGGCCATCTTCTCGTAGAAGGCGTTCAGCTCCGCTTTCGGTGTGAAGGTCTCTTTAAAGGTAACCCACTGCTTGAGGGTTTCCTTCATATCTTTGACGGCCCCCACCCCATAGGCGGCAAGCAGGGCATTTCCCAACACCGCCCCTTCCGATTGGGACGGAATGAGATATTCCAGATTCATCATATCGGCTTTGATCTGATTCCAGAGCGGGCTCCGGCTCCCCCCGCCGGCACCAATCATCTGATTCACCGGAAAATCCTGGTTTCTGAGCACCTGTGTCCACTGCAGGTATTCAAAGGCAATGGATTCCAGCATGGATCGCCACATGTGGCCCGCCTGGTTGGATCCCCGAAGACCCAGCCAGGTACCGCTGGCCGTGGGCCAGAAGGGGGAGCTTCGGCCCTGGAGAAAGGGAAAAAACATGGCATAATCGGAACCGGCAGGCACCTTCTCCGCCAGTTTGTCCAGTTCCTGATACACCGCATCAACCCCGGGCTTTCGGTAGACTTCGTCCCGGTACCATCTCAGGCTCAGACCGCCGGCGGGAATGAAGGCCCAGAGCAGATATTGATCCTCAAAGGTATTCATGGCATTGACGAGAACCTTTTTCTCCGTGATGGCGGCATCCACATCGCTTAAGGCAAAGGCGGCGATGGAAGCGGTTCCCGCCACATCAAAGGACATGCCCACATCGGTCAAGCCACATCCCAGACAGGACTGCATGATATCGCCGGCGCCGGCAACAAGGGGAATGCCCGGTTTTAAGCCCAGTTCAGACGCCTCTTGGGCACTAAGCTCTCCCACAACCTCCCACGGCTTCACAACTCTTGGCAACATTTCGAAGGGGAGGCCCAATAACTCAATCTGCTTTTCAGACCAGTCCCTTTTGCGTGCATCGAATCCGATGATCCATCCCGACTGATGGGCCCAGTCCACAAAGGCATCTTTCGCCTTCAAACCTCCCAGTTTTCCCATGACGTAGTGGGCGGCGCCCACCACTTTTTTGGCGTCTTTCTGGACATCGGGTTGATTTCTAAGCATCCATTTCATAATCACCGGCGGCTGATAGGCGGCCGCTTCCGCATTGCCGCTCTCCTCAGCCCAAAGGGGATCCACATCCGCCAGATCCTGAACCTCTTTCTGGGCACGGCCGTCCAGGTAGGGGATATACGGTCCCAGCGGCTTCCAGTTCTCGTCAATGGGCACGATACCGCAAATGATACCGCTGCAGCTGATGCCGCCAATCTCATTGGAATCCACATTCCCGTTTTTGAGACACTCCTTTATGCCGTCCGCCACCACCCGGTAGAATTGTTCCGCCTCCATCTCCGCCCAGCCGGGCTTGGGATAGAAGATTACGTGTTCGCGGTAGGCATCCGCCACCAGCTCTCCATCAATGGTATAGATGGCCACCTTGGTTCCCATGGTTCCACAATCATAGCCGATATAATAACGCTTCGTCATGCTTGCCTCCTGATGAGGGATGGATTGATCTCAGGGTCACTAGAAATAAGCTTTTTCGGTTTTACGGTCGAACAGGTGCATCTTGTTCTTCATCACTTCCAGCCAAATCTTGTCGCCTGCCTTGATATCTCGATCCACGGACGTCTTAAGTTTCAGTTTGTTATTGGGAATTTCGATGTCCACGATCATTTCTTCCCCCAATGGCTCCGTCACATAGACATCCGCGGTAAACGTATCTTCTCCGCCCTTCTCTTCGCTGACAATGAAGTTTTCAGGCCGAATCCCCAGCACCATTTCCTTGGCCTTGTTTGAAGGATCACCATTGTTCTGTTTGTAGCGATCAATCATTTCCCGGGGCAGGGTGATTCGAAAGGACTCGCTAACCAGTTCCCATTTGTCACCGACCACTTCCAGATCACAATCGATGAAGTTCATGGGCGGATCCCCCACAAAACCGGCCACAAACTGATTGACGGGATGGTTGAAAATCTGATCGGGCGTACCCACTTGCTGCAACACACCCAAATTCATGATGGCGATGCGATCGGCCATGCTCATGGCCTCCATCTGGTCATGGGTAACGTAGATCATGGTGGTCTCAAGGTTTCGTTGAAGCAGTTTCAGTTCCCCTCTCATATGGGTTCGGAGCTTGGCATCCAGGTGAGAGATGGGTTCATCCAAAAGAAAGACCTGGGGTTCCCGAACAATGGCCCGACCGATGGCCACCCGTTGGCGCTGGCCACCGGAGAGCTGTTTGGGATATCGATCCAGAAAGTCAGTGATCTCCAAAATCTTTGCGGCCTTTTCCACCCGGCGCTTGATCTCATCCGCAGAGTAATTCTGTTTTCCCACACGCAGAGGAAAGGCCATGTTGGCGAATACCTTCTTGTGCGGATAAAGGGCGTAGGTTTCAAAAACCATTGCAATGTCCCGATCTTTCGGTTCCACCTCGTTTACCACCTGATCGCCGATTAGAATCTGGCCCTCGGAGATTTCCTCCAGGCCTGCAATCATTCGAAGGGTGGAGGACTTGCCACATCCCGAAGGCCCCAAAAGGCAGAAAAACTCTTTGTCCTGGATGTCCAAGGACAAATCAATGACCGCTTCCACCTTTCCTCCATACCGCTTCCAAACATGTTCCAGTGTTACTTTCGCCAAAATCGACCTCCTATGTTCAAACTAAACCAATCAAACTCTGTTTGGCACTAAATATATAATGTTTATTGCCTCACGGCGCCCATGGTCATGCCTTGCACCAGATATTTCTTGACCAACAGCCCCAAAAACAACATGGGAATGACCAAAATGGTGCCAGCGGCCATGATTCCCCCCCATAGGATGGACACCGTACTGTGCAGTTCCGCCGTTGCCACCGGAAGGGTTTTGGCCCCCTGCTGCCCGAAAACACTTGCGAAAATGAAGTCATTCCAGGAGAAGACCAAACACAGGATCAGGGACGCCACGATGCCCGGCATGGCCAGGGGCAGAATGACTTTGTAAAAGGCCTGAATATTGGAGCAACCGTCCACCTTGGCCGCTTCTTCCACCTCCACCGGAATATCTTCGAAAAAACTCCGCATGAACCAGACGGCAAAGGGGAGATCAAAGGTGGTATACGCCAGAATCAAACCGATCAAATTGCGGCTTCTGAGCGCCTCCAGAAGGCCCAGACCGGTGAAAATGGAATAGAGGGGCACCATGACCGCCACAACCGGCGCCATACGCGTGGAGAGAATCCAGAAGGAGAGATGTTGTTCTCCGCGAATCCTTCCCCGGGCCAGCCCGTAGGCCGCCAAAGCGCCAAACGCCACCGAGATCACCGATGCACTGCCCGCCGCGATAATACTGTTAACGATATAGGTCAGAAAGTGCTTTTCAGCGAACAGCTCGTAATAATGACGAAAGGTGGGCTCAAAAATAAACAGCTTCTTGAAAGCCCCGGCCCAGTCACCGATGGCCGGAATCTGAAATGCGTCCCGCAGTTCCTTGAGGGAGGAAAGGGCCATGATGAGCAGGGGGAGCGTGGTCCATAGGAAAAACGCGGCAATGGCCACATACATCAAGGTCCGCCAGAAGGCCCTTTTCCGCTTTGCCGCCTTGCTAACCAGTTCCGCATCAGCCATTGTTCCCTACCTCCTTCTTCTTGAAAACCACATTTACGAAAAACAAGCCCATAATAATAGTAAACAGCAACAGGATAAAGCCGATGGCGGCTCCCCGCCCAAACTCAAAGTAGCGGAAAGAGACGTTATAGAGGTAGAACGGCAATATCTTGGTGGTATCCGCCGGTCCTCCCTTTGTCAGAACATAGATCAAATCGATCAAACGAACGTTGTCCATAAACCGCACCACAACCGCAATCAACAGCACCGCTTTGATATTGGGGAGCGTCACCTCCAGAAAAGTACGAATCGGGCCGGCCCCATCCACCCGGGCCGCCTCAAGCTGGTCTTGCGGAACGGCTTTGAGTCCAGCCAGAACGATGAGCACAATGAGCGGGGTCCATTCCCACACGTCCGCGGCCACCACGGCCATAAACGCCGTGGAGGGCATAAACGAAAAGAGCCACGGCTTGGCGTTGGCCAGAATGGTCTCACCGGACATGAGGCCCGCTGATTTTAGGAACCAGTACCCCCATCCAAAAGAGACATTGTATAGAAATCGGAACAGGTACCCCACGACGATGGGTGCCACCATCATGGGCATAATGAAAACAATAATGAAAAAGTTTTCAAATTTCGCGTTGTTCACAAGTATGGCGACGCTAGTCCCTACGATCATCTCGATGGTCAGGCAGAGGATAAAATACCAGATGAGCAGTTTCACGCCGTTTAGAAAGGGTTCATCATCCAAAAGCCTCGCATAATTATAGAGCCCGACCCACACATCCTGTTCTCCAGGATCCATGGCGGTTTCCTTGAAACTCATGATGACCATCCAGATAAAAGGGTAGATGGTAATCACCGCCAGGACAATGATGGTCGGCAGCATCAGCCATAGATGGAAAGGAAGCATTCCCTTTATTCTGTCAAACAATCCTTTATTCAAGTCTCCCTGATACACAGGCAGTGGGGGACTCACTGTTTCTTCTTTACGGTGGGCCATAATTCAACATCTCTCTTTGGTTCATTTTGCGTTTCAGAAAAGCCTGCCCGAGGCGCCTTGTGGCACCTCGAGCAGGTTCAATGGGAATTCTAAACGCGGAAAAGCCTGTCGGTTTTTTCCTTTATGGACATGCAAGCCTCTTTGGGGGATTTGAGACCGCTGACGCATTTATGGATTTCCGACGTCTGGATCTGAATGTACTCGTTGAACTTGGGGACTTTGGGTCCCACCACAACATTCGGTTTCCAGATGCCTTCCAGAATCGGGCCGTAGGTCAGGGCATTGGGCATCAGGGGCACTTCCTTTACGAACACGCCCTTTTCCATCTCCACCGGTTTGGCCAGCTTCTTCATGGGAGCGGTTTCGCGGACAAAGGCCTTTTTCACATCCGGTTTTTCAAAAACCGCTTTTCGGGTGGGAGTACCGCCCACATCCTTCAGCACCATATACTGGGTGGCTTCCGAAGTGGACCAGAGAGCGAACAGATAGGCTGCCTTCTGCATGTCGGGTTTGGCCCAGTGATTGATGGCGATGCCGCCGATACCGAAGTTGGTGCCGTTCACCGCCTTGCCACCACCCACAATCCAGTCGGGATCCCCTTTGGGACAGAGGGCATAAGCCGTGCGGCCGCCGGCCGCCTTGGACTGTCTGGGATCTTCAACCACCGCAGCAAACTCTCCGTACTGGGGCTGCATGGCTGCCAGTCCCGTAATATAGGCAGTGTTGGCACCAGACCAGTCATTGGTGAGTGAGTCGGGATGGGCGTACTTCATCAGTTCCTTGTAGTTGCCCATGGTCGCGATGGACTGCTCGTCCCCCCATTTACAGGGTCCGGGTTTTTCGGCGCCGAAATAATCGTCAAAATCCCATTCCAGCCACGTGCCGTTGGAGTAGGATACCCGCTGGTAATCCAGCTGGCCGCCCCATCCTTCCCTTCCCTGAAGGGCGATGCCGTATTTCACATCCGGGAAATTGGACTTTTTAAAGAACTTGCAGATCTCGAGAACATCTTTCCAGGTGGTGTCTTTGGTGTACACCAGAGGCTTGCCGGTGGCCGCTTCAAAATTGGGGGAGTATTTCTCAAAAAGGTCTTTGCGGTACATCATGACCGCAACGGCGTTGTCGTAGGGGTAGGCCGCCAGTTTGGGGTCCCCGTAGAACCGGCCGGTGACATCCAGGAAGCGGTGAAGCCATACATCGTTGCCGGTGCCCCCGGGCGTTTTCGGCAGGGTGGGGTCTTTCTCGAATTTTCGTAAGTCTTCAGCGTGCTTGTAAAAGGGAGCTCCGATGGGTTTGTCCTGAGAGTAATAACAGGCATAGGCACCTTTACGCCCTCTTACGTCGATACCCACTTTCTCGGCAACGATATCCAGATGTTCCTCGATAATCTCGATATCGATGCCGGTCAACTCAATGAAGGGTTTGATTTTGCTTTTGATGGCCGCCGTCGGAGGCGTGTCCTCCGACATAAATACGATTTTGGAACCTGAAAATTGTTTCCACTTTTTGTCTTCGGATGCATGGGCCAGCTGAGCGCCAGTCAATGGCGATTTGACGATATGCCCTCCTACCAGAACCAGACCTCCCAGACCCATTCGCTTTAAAGCATCACGACGCGTCAAATCCATCTCGTACCCTCCTTTTCTCTCAAGTTTGACGTTTAAGGAACGCTAACCAAAACTCCCGGTGCACGGACCGGACTATCCACAAAAAAAGCCTCTATCTGTTTTTTCCATTCCCTCCCGTTTAAAAGTTGCTTTTTTTGAATATAGCAATATTATATTGTTATGAGGTTGTCAAGCAGGTATTCCTCAAAAAATAGGATTCTCTCGGCAATATGAATTGAGACGCGCATTCATTCACTGAAACCGTTTTCCTAAGCCTCTGATGCTTTCACCGCTGCTGTCAATGGCCCGGATTTCTGTGGATTTGGATGTCTATTGGGTATTGACCTCAACTTGCCACCCATATTACAGGAAAGACGGGGCGGGCGTCCATGACAAACTGATTGAAATCGGAGCCGTATCAAAGGAAAGAATGACGCGATGAACATATGCCGAAACCGGCCATTCTGGAAAGCAGGAAGGATCCAACGTTTTCCTTCCTCGAATATAGTAAGGAATCAACTCTAAACCCAAATTTTTCAGGAGGGGAGATCATGGTAAAGAGCTTTTTGCATGTTGGCGTGGGTGTTAAAGACCTTGAGGAATCCGTCCGGTTTTATACGGAAGTCATGGGGATGGAAGTGGAGTACCGCACCCACAATGAAGGGGAGAAGATCAGCCGTGTTGTTGATGTGGAAGATGCGTGTTTTGACGTTTGCATGCTCATAAAGAACGATTTGCGGTTGGAGCTTCTGGCTTATGGGAACCCGGATTCCGCTAAGCAAGAATCCCCCATAAAACAGGACGAGCTGGGACTGATTCATCTGGCCTTTCTGGTGGATGATGTGGACAAGGAATATGAAAGGATCAAGGCCCTGGGTTACAAGTTTAATGTCGCCCCCTTGGTGGCCAGGGAAAACGGACCCAAAATCACCTATTTCACAGGACCGGACAACGTTGTTATCGAGATTTTCCAGAAGATGAATTAGGCGCCCGGGGCAGGAGAAAAGTGCCAAGAACCTGCTGCCCCGACGACAAAAAGCGATGGGGCCGCCTTATCAGGCAGTCGTACAATACGGTGAGTTCTTAAACGATAATGGCTTCAAAGGCCAGGTCGTATTTATCGCTGCGGTAAAGGGATTCCTCGCACTCGATGGCCTGACCATCCGCCAGATAGGTCGTTCCTTTTATAAGGAAGACCAGGGATCCGTCTTTAAGCCCCAGGAGGGAGGCCGATTCCCCCGATATTTCCACTATCCTGACGTTTTGGGAGTGTCTGGCCGGCTTACATCCATAGACGGTTTCGAAAACTCTCCAGAGGGAAGAGGAAAGCTCCTCTTTCTGAATGCCCGGACAAAGATCCGTTCGGATATAACGGGCTTCCAGCATCATGGGGACGTCGTTGGCCAGACGCAGCCGTTCAAGCTTAACGATCTTGTCACCTTTACTGAGGCCCATTCGCTCCATTGAAAAGAGATTGGCCGGAACCACCCTTTTGCTCAGAACCCGTGTGGAAGGAACAAGCCCCATCTCTTTCATGTTCTGGGTAAAGCCGATGACTTTTCTCAAATCCCGCTTTACCTTGCCCATTCGAACAAAGGTGCCCTTTCCGGCCTTTCTTTCCAGAAAGTTCTCATGAACCAGATCATTTAGCGCACGCCGTATGGTGGTGGATGAAATATCGTATCGTTCACTGAACTCCCGTTCTGACGGAAGAAGATCCCCTTCCTTGAACTCGCCCTTTAGTATTTTCTTTTTGAGTTCTTCCTTTAATTGGTAATAAAGGGGAACTTTGGATTGTTGGTCGATCACCATGCTTGTTTCACCTTTGTGTAAAACGGGGGATGAAAACCGGCAGTCCCGCCTTTCACACCATCTATTAACGAATTATGAACGTAAGAGTAACTTTGTAATATTATCAGAACACCCTATTGTCAAGTCAATTCATCATCCGTTACCTTTTCAAAGAGGCGCTATGGCCATTTCAATGGGGACCGTCCGGCAACCACATTTTGCCCGGCAACCAAGCCTCAAAAACAAAACTGAACTTGGAACGGAGGATGATTTTTTCCTTGACCGATTCAATAACATTGTAATATTGTACTAAACGAATATTCAGGAAATCTGTGATCCCGACGGACGAAGCAGGAAAAGTATCCATGGTGTCGTCCGTTTAAGAATTCTTTTTGACGTTTCACCGCTATGAATCCATTTCGTTAAGGAGGAAGATGATGAGCAAAGAATCACCCAAGAAAAAGGCGGCGAAGAAGAAAGGCGCCGCTAAGGCTGTCAGTTCCGAGATCCTTTTGGGGATGTACCGGAACATTTATGCCACGCGCCATTTCGAACTGATTTGTATGGATCTTTATCGACAGGGGTTTATACGGGGTTATCTCCATCCCTACCTGGGGGAAGAAGCGATCGCCGCCGGCACCTGTGCCGCCCTGCGTCCGGATGATTTTATCGTCAGCACCCATCGAGGTCATGGGCACTGCATCAGCAAAGGGGCCGATTTCAAGCGAATGTTCGCTGAGATCATCGGCAGGAAAACCGGATACTGCAAAGGCATGGGCGGTTCGATGCACATTTTCAGCAAGGAAGACAACAATCTGGGAGCCAACGGCATTGTGGGCGCCGGTATTCCCATCGGTACCGGAGCCGCCATGGGCATCAAGGTCAGAA
Source organism: Thermodesulfobacteriota bacterium (assembly GCA_028278625.1). Next base: position 34,547 of record JANQDY010000167.1, on the reverse strand, counting down.
AAACCGATCAGGTGGTGGTGGTCTTTTTCAGTGATGGGGCAGCGAACCAGGGGGTTTTTCCGGAATCCATGAACTTTGCGGCAGCCTTTGATCTGCCGGTCATTTACATGCTCGAAAACAATCATTACGCCGTCTCCACACCTGTGGAGTGCTCTTTCGGCAACTGCGACCTGGCCTGCAAAGGGCCGGCCTACGGAATCCCCGGGGTCTGTATCGAAGGAAACGATGCCGTGGAGGTTTATAAAGCCACTAAAAGCGCAGTGGAAAGAGCGGTCAACGGTGAAGGCCCCACCCTCATTGAAGCTAAAACCTATCGCCATGGTGGACACCATGTCAATGATCCCGGACTCTACATGGATCAGGAAACCCTTGCCCAATGGAAAGCAAAGGATCCCCTGGACGTAATGAAAAAGAAAATAAAGAACAAAAAGAAACTGAAGGCGATTGAGGAAAAAGTGGACCAGGAACTGGCAGAGGCCGTGGAATTCGCCAAAGAGAGCCCGGAACCGTCTGTGGACGACTTTTTGGCCAGCATCCCCAATTACTGATCTAAATCACCTACATGTAAGGAGTCAAAAAATGTCTGAGATGATGTATCGGGAAGCTTTGAACAGGGCACTGTTTGAAGAAATGAGAAAAGATCCAACGGTTTTTGTTTTGGGAGAAAACATCGGTGAGCGCGGCGGGTCCTACCAGGTTACCGTAGGACTCCTGAAAGAATTCGGCCCCCACCGTGTGTTAGACACCCCCCTTGCCGAAGCCACCTTTACAGGTGCGGCCGTGGGCGCGGCACTCGCGGGGACCAAACCGGTTGTCGATATTCTATTTGTTGATTTTACGACGGTTTGCATGGATGCCATTGTCAATCAGGCGGCCAAGTACGAATTCATGTCGGGGGGTCAGGGAGAAGTCCCCATGGTGGTGAGGACCCAGGGGGGCGCCGGGAACGGCATTGCCGCCCAACATTCTCAGAGTCTTGAAGCGTTTTTTTATCATATTCCGGGACTCAAGGTCGTGATGCCTTCGACACCTTATGACGCTTACGGTCTTTTGGTCTCTTCTATCCGGGACAACAAACCCACCATGTTTCTGGAACATAAGCTCTTATACATGACCAAGGGTGAAGTTCCCGATGAAGCGTATTCCATTCCTCTGGGCCAGGCGGATGTGAAGAGAGAGGGGGAAGACGTCACCCTCATTACATACTCCTACATGACGCTTAAATGCCTGGAGGCGGCGAAATTGCTTGAAAAAGAAGGGATCAGCGTTGAGGTTTTGGATCTCAGGACCATCAAGCCGCTGGATGAGGAAGCGATTCTGGCATCCGCCAGGAAGACCGGCAATGTGGTCATTGTTCATGAAGCCTGCAAGAGAGGCGGGATCGGTGGGGATATTGCGGCCATGATCATGGAGGAAGCCTATGATGACATGGACGGCCCGGTCATGAGGGTCTGCGGCAGGGATACATCGATCCCTTATAACCTGGAACTTGAAAAAGTCTGTATTCCAACGGTGGAAGATATTATCGAAGCAGTTTTGAAGGTCGCTTAACGATACCCGAAAAAAAGCAATAGTGGTCTTACAGGATTTCCCTAGGAAAAGCGTGAGGACGGATAAATAAAATGGCAGAAAAAATCATCATGCCCCAGGCAGGGCAGGATATTACAGAGGGCAGAGTTGTCAAATGGCTGAAGTCAGAGGGTGATAAAGTCGCCAAGGGCGAGCCTGTCTGCGAAGTGGAAACGGAAAAAGTGGTCTTTGAAGTTGAATCGCCCGCTGACGGTGTTCTTTTGAAGATCATTGTGCCGGACGGTGGAAAGACCGAAATCTTCGCCACCATCGGTATTGTGGGGGCGCAGGGAGAAAGCGTGGACCTGGACAAGTTGTCGGGAGAAGATTCGTCACAGGACGCCGGTCCGGACATTTCTGAGATTCGAAAACGCTTGGGCAAAAAAGAAGGCGCTGCTCCCGGAGACATCAAAATCTCCGCAAGGGCCCGGAAAGTTGCCGAGAAACTGGGAGTTGATATCAGAGGAGTGGAAGGGACCGGGCCCGGCGGCCGTATCAAGGAAAAGGACATCAAGCGTGCCGCCGAAGCAGCGGTCGATACCAGAGAGGCCATATCGCCGGTGGCCAGAAAAATGGCCGAAGACCATGGGGTGGATATCAAAAGTCTCAAAGGGACAGGACCCGGCGGCCGTATCATGAAAGAGGACGTGGAACTGGCCATCCAGAAAGGTACGGGCGACGAAGCCCCGGCCGAAAAACCGGCACCCGTGGCCGGCAAAGAAGTCAAAACGGTGGAGCCCATTCGTGGCGTCCGACAGGTCATTTTTGAGCGGATGCATCAGAGCCTTCAGCAGTCCGCACAGTTGACCATCACATCTGAAGTGGATGTCGGTGAATTGGTTCGATTACGAAAGATGCTGGGAACCGGCCCCGAGGACGAGGCCATCAAAGTCTCCTACAACGCCATTCTCCTCAAAATTCTGTCAGAAGTCCTTGAAAGTTATCCCCGAATGAATGCCAGTGTGGTGAAAGATGAAATCTGGGAATGGGAGTCCATCAACCTTGGGGTGGCGGTGGACGTTGAAGAAGGCTTGGTAGTTCCCGTCATTCGTGATGCCAACAAGAAAAGTGTCGTCACCATTCAGGAAGAACTGAATGATCTGGCAACACGGGCAAGATCGAGGAAACTGATGCCCAATGATCTCCAGGGAGGGACCTTCACTTTAACCAACATGGGATTTCTGGATGTGGATGCCTTTACCCCCATCATCAATGCACCTGAAAGCTGCATCCTGGGTGTTGGCAGGATTGTGGAAAAGCCGGTGGTGGAAGATGGTGAAATCAAGGTGGGTAAACGGATGGTTTTGAGCCTCACCTTTGATCACCGGATCATCGACGGTGCGGACGCGGGCCGTTTCCTCAAAAAAGTAAAGACTTATATTGAAAAACCGTATATCCTCATGGCCGTTGGAAACTAGCTTTCCAACAACGGCCGCTCCTTGAACTGCCGGTTCCTTCAATGTGTGCCGCGGCATTTTCTGCCGCGCACCATTGAAGGCCGGTACTTTTACCCCCAATAACATCACTTAGGCGGGTGCCCATTGCCCCGATGATTTCATGTTATCCACTTCCGCGCTCAAAATAAACGTTTTTGGCTCCCTTCGCCAGTGGCTTGATATTCATTCCGATGATCTTTGTGCCCTGGTGTTTGATGTGGACGGTGTTCTGATGGTTGACAACGCCCCCATGCCGGGCGGCATGGATCTGCTCAAGGGGCTGAGACAAAAAGAAATCCTGTTTTCACTACTGACCAACGACGCGAACCATTCCACATTGGAGAAATCCAGGGCCTTGAAAAAATGCGGGCTTGATATTTCACCGCAGGAAATCGTTTCCTGTGGCCATGGGTTGCAGGAATTTGCGCTTAGGCATCAGCTTACGGGACAGCTTTTTTTTATCATGGGGGACTTGGGAAACCCATGCTTTGGTGAAACGGCGGGCCTTTTGACAACACGAGATCTCGAGAAACTACCCTTATGCCAAGGCGTTATCGTGGGCGAAGAGAACTACGATTGGGAAACGGTCATCAACGGTGTTATCAACTACTTTATCCAATTTCCCGAAAGGCCGCTGATTGTGCCGAACCCGGATGAATTCTATCCCAGGCACTCAGGCAGAATCCACATTGCCGCCGGTGGCGTCGGCCGATTCATAAAAAATGTTTTGAATGCCTATGGCACCCCTCTTGAACCTTTCTACCTGGGAAAACCCCATTCACCCATTTTCGAACACAATCACTCCCGATTGGAAAAGAGGGCCGAACGCAGCATTGATCATCGCCGAGTGATGATGATCGGCGATCATTTGGAGTCTGATATTCTGGGAGCCAGCAATTTCGGATACCGGTCCGCCCTGTTGCTGGGAGGCGTGACCAATCGAGAACATGTGGAAAGATCCCGGATAAAACCTGATTTACTGTTCAAAGCGCTTTAATGGGGAGAAGAGTGAAATGGCAATCGTGAATGCAAGGGAAATGCTATTAAAAGCAACTGAAGAAAAGTATGCGGTTGGGGCCTTCAACGTCACCAACCTGATTCAACTGGAAGCAGTTGTGGAGGCGGCCGTTGAAAAAAATGCCCCGCTCATTATCCAGACCTCGGTAACCCCGTCCCGATTCCTCAAACCCGAGGTGATTGGGGCCGTTTATGGCATCATTGCCCGATCCGCCCCCATTCCCATATGCCTTCATCTGGATCACTGCACGGAAGTGTCCTACTGCAAAACCTGTGCGGACTCAGGATACACCAACATCATGATCGATGCCTCCAAACAGGACTTCGAGGAGAACATCCGTCAAACCAGGGAAGTGAGCGACTACTGTCACAAAATGAACAATGTTTCAGTGGAAGGGGAGTTGGGAACGGTCTCGGGCATTGAAGACCAGGTAAGGGTGTCGGAGGATGAAGCCACCATGTGCGACCCCCAAGAGGCACTCCGTTTCGTGGAGGAAACGGGGATCGACATTTTCGCACCCGCCATCGGGACGGCCCACGGCGTCTACAAGACCAAGAACCCGAAACTGGATTTTGATCGCCTGGAAAAAATCGCGGATCTCATCAATGGCAAAAGGGCCAGAATTCCACTGGTCATCCATGGGGGAACCGGCCTGCAACCGGATGTGGTGAAGAAACTGGTGGCCCTGGGGGGGAGCAAATTCAATGTTTCCACAGACTTGAAACATACCCTGATTGATACGACCTATGATTACATCTCATCACATCGGGATGAGTACAATCCCGGAAAAATCGACGGTGCGGTGAAAGAGGCCATCAAAGGGAGAATCCATTACTGGATCGATCTTCTGGGTTGCGCGGGGAAGGCCGGTTAGGGCACGGTCACTGGGATTGCGGGTAAAAAGGAGGAATGATTGATGGGAAATCTCGGGGGAATATTCTTTGACCAGGACGGCGTCATTGTTGACACCGAAAAAGACGGCCATCGGGTCGCATTTAATGAAGCCTTTAAGGCTTTCGGGTACGATTTCAAATGGGATGTGGAGCGTTATCATCAGCTCCTTCAGGTTGCCGGCGGCAAGGAACGGATGCGCCACTACTTCAGGGAAGAAGGGTTATTTGCGGATTTGACGGAAAATGAGCTGACGGATTTTATAAATGAACTCCATAAGAAAAAGACCGAAATCTTCATTTCCCTTATCACATCCGGCAAGCTTCCCTTGAGATCCGGCATCAAAAGGGTTATGAAAGAAGCAATGGCGAGCGGCATCAAACTGGGCGTCTGCACCACTGCCAATGAAAGATCCGCCAGCGCCATCGCCGATGGCCTGCTGGGGGATATTCGGTTTGAATTTGTTCTTGCCGGAGACGTGGTCAAGAAGAAAAAACCTGACCCTGAAATCTATCTGCTGGGTCTTGAAAAGAGCGGGCTTGATCCCCGGCAGTGCATCGTCATTGAAGACTCCAGAAACGGTCTTCTGGCCGCCAAAGCCGCGGGCCTTCGAGTTGTTGCCACCACCAATATCTATACGGAAAAGGAGGATTTGAGTGAGGCGGACATCATTGTCACTTCACTGGGTGATCCTGACAGCGAAAAAGGCGTCTTGAAGAAGGGGGACAACGACATACTCGGGTTTGATGGCGTGCTTCATGTGGATCAGTTGATTCGGTACTTTGGCGGCTGAAGAAGCGCAGGATCCGTCTTTCCGTTTCCTTAAAACCATCCATAAAGGACAAAGGAGTAGAGTGTTATGGGCGAGACCGCAAAATTGATCGTTGATGGAAAAACATATGAACTTCCAATCGTTGTGGGAAGCGAAGGGGAGCGGGCGCTTGACATTTCCAGATTGAGAGCTGAAACCGGTTTAATTACCATGGATCCGGGATGCGGCAATACCGGCCTCTGCAAAAGCAGTATCACTTTCATGGACGGAGAAAAGGGAATCCTGCGATACCGGGGGATTCCAGTGGAGCAATTGGCGGAACGTTCCACTTTCCGGGAAACGGCATATCTTCTCATTAATGGTGAATTGCCAAACGAGGAGGAGCTTCGGGCTTTTTCAATCCGACTAAATGACCACAGCCTGGTGCACGAAGATATGCACGCCTACTTTGAAAATTATCCGAGAACGGCACATCCCATGGGCATTCTGTCCTCCATGATGAACGCTTTAAGGGCCTTTTACCCGGGCATTTCCGACTTGAGTCACGAAGAGGAAATCAATATCATTTTTGCCAGGCTGATGTCAAAGGTCAGAACCCTGGCCGCCATGGGTTATCGCATCACCAGGGGTCACAAGGTCGTCTATCCCCGTCACGATCTAAGCTACTGCGCCAACTTCCTGAACATGATGTTCGATTCGCCGGTAAAACCGTATACCATTGACGAGGACCTGGTGGACGCATTGAATGTTTTCTGGATCCTTCATGCGGACCATGAGCAGAACTGCTCCACGTCATCCGTGAGAGCAGTGGGAAGCGCCCGGGTGAACATCTATGCCGCCATCTCGGCGGGCATATCGGCACTGTGGGGACCGCTGCACGGCGGTGCCAACCAGGCGGTCATAGAAATGTTGCAGCAGATACATGACAATGGCGGAGATCCGGCACCCTTTATCTCACGGGCCAAAGACCGCAACGATCCTTTCAGGCTGATGGGATTCGGCCACCGGGTGTATAAAACCTTTGATCCCCGTGCCCGTATCATCGAAAAAGTCTGCAGCAAGGTCCTTGACAAACTCAACCGGGAGGACCCGCTCCTGCCCATTGCCAATAAGCTGGAGGAAGTCGCCTTAAAAGACAGCTATTTCATCGATCACAACCTCTATCCGAACGTCGATTTTTATGCGGGAATACTGCTGCGTGCCATCGGAATTCCGTTGAACATGTTTCCGGTCATGTTTGCCATCGGCCGTCTGCCGGGTTGGATATCCCAGTGGAAAGAAAGCGCCGATGACCCCAAATGGAAAATCTACCGTCCCCGGCAGATCTATATTGGGTCCCGTGAACGGGACTATGTGCCCATGAGTGAGAGAAAATAACGGTTCACGCCATGTTTTCGATGATGGCGGCGCCGAATTCAGAGCATTTGAGCGTTTCGGCCCCTTTCATCTGGCGGGCCAGGTCATAGGTGACGGTTTTCTGCAGAATGGTCCTTTTTAGGGCCGAAACCACCTTGTCAGCCCCTTCCTTCCAGAGAATAAACCGAAGCATCTCCACCCCTGACAGGATCAGGGAACCGGGGTTCACCTTGTCCTTGTCCGCGTACTTGGGGGCCGTGCCATGGGTTGCTTCAAACAGGGCACGTCGGTCCCCGATGTTGGCACCCGGTGCCATGCCGAGTCCACCCACCTGGGCCGCGGCGGCGTCGGAAAGGTAATCGCCGTTCAGATTCGGAGTGGCAATCACATCATATTCTTCCGGCCGGAGCAGAAGCTGCTGAAACATTGCATCCGCGATGCGATCCTTGATCACAATCATCCCTTCAGGCACTCTCCCCTGGAATTTGTCATGGAGTTCCGCTTCCGTTAGCGTTTTTTCTTCGAATTTTTCCCGGGCAACGGCATAGCCCCAGTCCCTGAAGGCGCCTTCCGTGTATTTCATGATATTTCCCTTGTGGACCAGGGTTACGCTGGCGAGTTTATGGTCCAAAGCGTATTGAATGGCCATTTCCACCAGACGGACCGTGTTTTCCTTGCTCATGGGTTTAATTCCCAGGGCGCTTTCCATGGGCAGAATCGTGCCACCGGTCGCTTCAGACTTGCTGTTAATGGCGGCCAGAAGCTCGCGGGCCTCGGAAGATCCGGCGGGCCATTCCACGCCCGCATAGACGTCTTCCGTATTTTCCCTGAAAATCACAATGTTTACCCTTTCAGGATGGATCACCGGCGCGGGCACCCCTTCCAGGTAGCGCACCGGACGCACACAGGCATAAAGATCAAGGGCCTGCCTCAGGGCCACGTTCAGAGATCTGAATCCGCCACCCACCGGCGTCGTAAGGGGACCTTTGATGGCCACGCCGTACTTCAAAATGGCCTCCAGTGTCTCCTTGGGCAACAGATGTTCATGGCCGTATGCGGCCCGGGCCTTTTCCCCTGCCAGAATCTCATGCCATATGATCTTCCGCCTTTCACCATACGCCTTTTTTACGCCGGCGTCCAAAACCGCTCTTGTGGCAGCCCATATATCGGGTCCTATGCCATCACCTTCAACAAACGGAATGATGGGAAAATCGGCCGCTACGGGCCTTCCGGAATCATCCCACTTAATAACGTTTCCAAGGTTTTGGGAAGCCCCATCCATGGCATTGTTCATTTTCTTCTCCTTTTTACCAACCACCCCATTTCCGTCGCCTGTTTCATCACTTCGTGCACTTCCAGTACCCTGATGGCTGATCCGGTTAAACGAATGGAAACCGGATCCCCGGATCGCACTTTGAGTTCCCTTTCCCCGTCAAGGGCCAGGATGGAAGGGACCGTTCTCACCGGGACCTCTTCGCCGATTCCGATGGTCCGGGACGATTTGACCGGTACTTCCTTGAAAAGTCCCGGTGCGATCGGTGCCATAACGAGACCGTCTCCTCCGCCCACGTCCACACTGATACCCCGGTCTTCTGAAGGGGTCACGTGATGAAGGCTCCCGCCGATGGAAGACAGACCGATATCACTAAGCGTACCGCATGTCTGAACGATCTGTGTGATCTGTTCCACATTCCACACGGCCCTGGCACCGATGGCTTTGGTCTTGACCACCACCGCGTCAATTAAGGCGATGTCGATCAGTTCATCACCCTGAACGACATCGAGACGCTTTCGCCGTGACAGGGACTGCTCAGGATCCGTGAGACCCATTGTAAAGAACCCCGCCGCCATACCGGCCACCGTCGATTCAACATTGAAAGGAAACACGTTGTTTGTGCCGGTGGAGATGGGCAGAATGGGCGTTTCTCCACATGCCTTTGCCACCAGGCGATTGGTACCGTCCCCTCCTAGCGTGATGATGCATCCGACGGCCATCTCTCGCATCATGGATGCCGCCCTGAGCGTGTCCTCACCATTCCCCATTATCGGCATGTCAAGAAATGTGACGTTCATTGCGGATTGGTTTGTTTTGAAAAAGTCATCTTTCGCCTGCAGCCCTATGCCGAAATTGTCCGGCATGATGACGACTTCGGAAACGCCCGTCATCCGGAGCCCTTGAAGCATTCTCAACACAAGGTTTATCTTATGCTCATTGCTGGAGACGGTTCCACATGCCACCAGCCGCCGGATATCCTTCCCTGAAAATGGGTTAGGTATGATGCCAACTCTTTCCAAATCCAAATAGTTCTCCCAGTCTTACTTGTTCTTTTGTGACATTCAGAGATCATTCTACAAAACCCCTATGACACCAGATGGGTCGTTATTTATAGCATGATGGAGATTAAACCTAAAGAAAATTGCCAACTGGAAAATCGTTCAACAAAATCATGGCCAATACTTTCATAAATGCCCTTTCTATTAAACTATTTTCTTGAAAACACACTGAAATAATGCATAATAACGGAAAGAATAGTTCTTGTAATAATGCACAATTTATGAGGCGTTTTTTGATGGTTGAGACAAAGGAGGAGCCATGAGTTCGAAGCAATACATTTTGACGCTGGATGCCGGTTCGGGAAGCGGACGGGCCGTGCTTTTCGACACTGACGGTAACGACATCGCTTTTGCCCAAAAAGAGTGGTTGCCAAAAACCATTCCCGAATATCCGGGCTCCTATGTGTTCGACACAACGGAGGCCTGGCAGATTCTGAGTGAGTGCATAAAGGAATCACTAGAAAAGGCAGGCGTAAAACCTGATCAGGTGATGGGCGTATCAGCCACCAGCCAGCGTGAAGGGTTCGTTCTCTATGACAAAAACGGCACCGAAATCTGGGCGTGTCCCAATGTCGATTCCAGAGCCGTGGACGAAGTGGTTGAAATGTTGGACATGGGCATTGTGGAGAAAATATACGGCATCGGTGGTGATTGGCTCAATATTATCGCGCCCCCCAGATTTCGCTGGATCAAAAAACATGAGCCTGAAGTTTTTAAGCGGGCCGAGCATATGAATATGCTCAGTGACTGGGTCCTTTTTAAATTATCCGGGGAATTCGTGACAGACCCTTCGGTGGGATCCAGTTCGGGGATGTTTAACTTGAAAGAACGAAAATGGTCAGAAGAAACCATCGACATGTGTGATCTCCCCAAAGGGATATATCCCCCTGTGTTTGAGCCGGGAACGGTCGTGGGGAACGTCACCAAGGAAGCCGCGGCCGCCACCGGCCTCAAAGAAGGAACACCGGTTGTCGCTGGAGGTGCGGACACCCAGTTGGCCCTCTTGGGCGTTGGAGACATAGCGCCCAATATGTGGTCCGTTGTGGCAGGCACTTTCTGGCTGACCACCGTGGTCTGGGACGAACCCCTCATAGATCCCCAGTGCCGCCCCCGTACCCTTTGTCACGCCATGCCGGGTCAGTGGATGACAGAGGGGGTAGGATTTCTCATCGGGCAACAGGCACGATGGTTCAGAGATGGCTTTTGCCAGGAGGAGATCACGAGGGCTCAAAGGGAAGGCGTGGATACTTATTTCCTGATGGAAAAACTGGCGGAACCGGTCTCACCCGGGGCAAACGGCATTATCGGGCTTTTTTCCGATTACCACAATTCCCGTTTCTGGAAGCACGCCGCCCCATCACTGGTGAACTTCGACATTTACAATCCGCAACGTTCCGGCAAGGCCGAGTCCATACGGGCCATCTGGGAAAGTGCCGCCTATACGGCCTACAAGAATTTTTTGGTGCTAACGGAACTGACGGATACCAGGCCTGACGAAATCACGTTTTGTGGCGGTTCCTCTAAAGGCTTTCTCTGGCCCCAAATCATGGCTGACGTTTTCGGGCTCAAGGTGAAGGTGCCGGCTGTAAAAGAGGCGACCTCTTTTGGATGCGCCATGTGTGTGGGTATCGGAGCAGGTCTTTTTTCCAATATTGATGAGGCAGTGGAAAAATGGGTGAAGACCGAAAGGATCTTAGAACCAGATCCAGAAGCCCATGGACAGTACGAACAACTCTTCAAACGCTGGAATGGGGTTTACCAGGATTTCATGAATATTGTTAACAAGGGTCTCTTAACACCCATGTGGAGGGCTCCCGGGACCTGATTTTGCTTTGAGTGATAGGGAGCGTTAGTTCAAAACCCCAGAGAACCGAGGGTATGATGAATAAAGAGAATTGGACGATTATGGTCATAGGGGACAGGTTCCTGAAGAACGAACTCTTCCATGGGGCCATTGACCGCGAACTGGCTGACTTACCCGTGACAGTTCATTACAAGTTTCTCGAAAATGCCTGGCCCGATGAGGCATTCCAGGATATTGAGGAAGTTCACGAAGCAATCGGAGATGTGGATGAAATCATTAAAGAGGTGGCCGATGTGGATATCATCGTCACGGACATGGCGCCGGTCACCAAACGCATTATTGACGCGGCGCCCAATTTGAAACTGATCGGGGTCACCCGTGGCGGGCCGATCAATGCCAATACCGCTTATGCCGCTGAAAAAGGGATTCCGGTGGTCAACACGCCGGGGAGAAACGCCACGGCAGTCGCCGAATTCACCATCGGCATGATTTTCGCCCATGTTAAAAAGATTGCCGAGTGTCATGCGGACATGAAAAAAGGGATCTGGAGAGGGGACTGCTACCGCTATGAAATGGCACCGTTGGAACTGAGCGGACAGACGGTGGGGCTGGTCGGTTTTGGCATTATTGCCCGGCTGGTAGCCCCCATGTTGAAATCCCTGGGGATGAAGGTTATCGCTTTTGACCCCTATGTTTCACCGGATGTTTTTAAGAAATTGGGCGTCCTAAGGGTGGACCTTGAAACACTGCTCAACACCTCCGATGTGGTGAGCCTCCATGCGAGGGTGACGCCGGAAACCACCGGCCAGATCGGAGAAAAGGAGTTGGGCATGATGAAGTCCTCCGCCTTTATCGTCAATTCCGGGCGCGGACCTTTAATGGACTACGGCGCCCTCTACCATGCATTGAAGGAGAGACGAATCGCAGGTGCCGTTTTGGACACCTTTGATGTGGAGCCCCTTGATCCCGACTCTCCGCTTCTCAAACTGGAAAACCTCACATTGACACCCCATATTGCAGGGTCCAGCAAAGAGACCGCCGCCAAATCATGTGAGAGGATGGCAAAGGAGATCAGACGGCTGATCCTCGGGGAACCCCTGGAATGCTGTATTACGGACAAAAGGAAGGTCGATTCCCGAGCCGCAAAAAAAGAGGATTTTTCGGAAAAGGCACAGGAATTACTGGTATTGGGACACAATTGTGCCCAAACGACCCTCAAGTGCTGTCAGCAGCTTCTGGGGAATCAAAACGATGATGTCCTTAGAAGTGCCACCGGTTTCGGGGGGGGCATCGGCAATTCGGGAGATCTTTGCGGCGCGGTGGCAGGCGGTGTGATGGCCATTGGCCAGGAGTTTGGGCGGGTCGAAATTTCAAAAGAGGAGGCGGCACGAAAAGAGCATACGTATGAACTGGCGGCAGAATACCGGCGCAGGTTTATTGAGGCCAGAGGATCCGTTTACTGCCGGGATCTTTTGGGCCTTGACATCTCCGACAAAGCCACGAGAAAGGCCTATTGGACCGATGAAAACCGGCGCAAATGTGCGAAAGGTCCTGTTGCCACAGGGTTAAGGATTTTAAATCAGATGTTTGACCGGGAAGGTGTCCTGGCCAAAGAATAAAAAGAGGAGGGAAAAAATGGAAGGATTGAAGATCGTAGCCGAACTGATGGCCATTGCAGCCCGCACCGCACCCAAGAGCGGAGGGATTGATGATATTGAAATCAAAATATTGGAAGGGGAAGATGTTATCCGATTGGGAGATGAAATGGCTGCCTATGGGGAACGGAAAGGGCTCAAAAGCTTTGATCGAGACGGCGGAAACGTAAAAGCCTCGGGCGCGGTTGTTTTGATCGGTTTGAAGAATGCCAAACCGCTCGGCCTCAACTGCGGCGCCTGCGGCTATTCCGAGTGCAAAGACCTGGCGGATGCCCCAAAGACCGATGGGCAGTACATGGGTCCCCACTGTGCCTTCAAGCTTATGGACCTGGGTATTGCAATGGGTTCCGCGGTTAAGACGGCTTCCATTATGAATGCGGACAACCGGATCATGTACCGCATCGGCGCCGCGGCCTACGAAATGAAACTCATGGAATCAGCGGTTATCATGGGCGTGCCCCTTTCTTCAACGGGAAAGAGCATCTTCTTCGACCGCAAATAGGATCGTCTTATTGACAAAGGAGCGACGGAACATGTCAGATGCCACAAAAAAAGCCAAAGAACTGATGCCGGGATACACCGGTGTAAAATTTGAATGCGTACGGTTGGATGAAGATTTTCCCAAGGGTTTCCACAAGCTCTTTCCACTTTTTAAAGAATGTGCCGATTTTGCGGCAAAGCACGGCATGGTTCCCCAAAATGCGGGAAATTTCAGCATGAAATTTGCGGATGGCATCGTGATCACGGCATCCGGGGCGAACCTTGAGATGCTGGAGGAAGAAGAAATCGCCTATGTCACCTATTGCTCGGTGGACGAAATGAAGTTGAAGTACATCGGCACTAAAGAGCCATCTTCAGAGAGTCTTCTTCACTACCTGATCCTACAGTGCAGGCCGGATGCAACGGCGGTTGTGCATGTTCATAATATTCCGCCTTTCGAAGTTTTGGCCGGAAAAATCGAGGAGACTGAAAGAGAGGAACCGTACGGCTCCCTGGAACTGGCAAAAATAACCTGCGACACCCTTGGGGAGAAAGATGAACCCATCGTCATGAAGAACCATGGGTACATAGCGGTGGGATCCGATTTGATGGAGGCGGCCCATAAGATCATAAACGCTCATCTGGAGTTGCAGCAGTAGGATAAATTGACCCGCAAAGGCGTCTTCAAGAATGGCAAAAGGGCACACCAAATGTGTGCCCTTTCTTTTTTAGAACGGTTAGGATTTCAAAGAAGGTTTATTTCCACTTCTCAATCAGTTCTTCGTACTTCATTGTCTGCGGTTTTTCCCTCTCCTTGATTTCAGGCCAGGGGGCTCCCGGTTGACTGTACCAGTACTCTTTGGATTTTACGGGATTCAGCTTCGGGTTGTACTTGGGAAGTCTCATCTTTCCCATGAGATCGTCCATGTCCTTGGCCAGACGGTTCATTGCTTCTTCAGCGGTGATATCCCCGTTCAGAGCGGGGCCGATGTTCTTCCACCACTGTTCCGCCAGGAGGGGATAGTGAGGCACGTTTACACCGGAGTCGGTGTAGAGTTTCTCATATTTGGAACGATAGAACTCGATCACCCCACCCCATTTGCCGATTCTTTCGGTCACATAGGGATGCCAGATGCTCGATTTTCGAATGGGGCCGTTGCCGAAAAGGAACTTCTTGAGCTGCACGGTCTTTGAAACGCAGAACTGGGCCCACAACCAGGCAGCCTCGCGGTTCTTCCCTTTGACATTCTTGGGGATCGTCCACGCGCCGCAATCCTGGTATCCGACTTTCATCCCTTCTTGCCAATACTTTCCATGGGGAACCGGCGCCACCCGCCAATTCAGATTACCCTTGTCATCCACCATGGGGGGTTTGTGAAAGCCTGGATCCCAGAGGCCCACGATATAGTAGAAGCAGAATTGGGCAATATCGCCGCCTTTGGCATATCCGAGCATTTCCGTGGCGCTCACGGAATAGACGCTCGGGGGGGCATATTTTTTGGCCCAGGTGAGGTATTTGTCCAAAGCGTAGATGGCCGCGTAGCTGTTCACGGCACCACCGCGCTCCACCGATGCACCCACCGGAATCCGCTCATCGTTTACACGAATGCCCCAGTCATCGACCGGAAAGCCGTTGGGCAGGCCCTTGTCCGAAGCCCCTGCAATGGAAAGCCACGCATCCGTAAACCGCCATCCCAGGTCTGGCCCTTTTTTGGCGAAATCAAAATGACCCCATCGTTTCTTGCCGTCGATTTCCCGGCCGGTAAAAAATTCCGCAATATCCTCGTAGGCGGACCAGTTCAAGGGAACGCCCAGGTCATAACCGTATTTTTCCTTGAACGCTTTTTGGAGATCCGGTCGGTTGAACCAGTCATAACGGAACCAGTAAAGCGCCGCAAACTGCTGGTCCGGAAGCTGTAGTTGATTCCCATCATAATCTTGGCCGAATTCCAGATTCAGAAAATCGTCCAGATCCAGATACGGATTCGTTATCTTTTTGCCTTCTCCCGCCATGTACTCGGTCAGGTTCACGATGCCCCCTGAACGAAGATGCCATCCAATGAGGTCCGCGTCATTGATGAAGATATCATAGAGTTTTCGACGGGTCTGGACCTGACGTGCAATGCGGTCCACCACATCACCCTCACCGATGAGATCGTGTTTGGCCTTAATACCGGTAATCTCTTCAAACGCTTTTGAGAGTACGTCATGTTCAAAGACATGAGGGGCGATGGTTTCGGAACAGGAGGTGATGGTCATGCCGCGGTATGGTTTGGCTGCTTCGGCAAACCATTCCAGTTCCTTCCTCTGTTCTTCCTTATTAAAGGCCGATGGCTGAAACTCGTTGATCCATTTTTCAATGGCCGCCGCCGTCTTTTCATCCACTGCCGCTTGAGCAGGCGATTGCAGAAAGCTAACGGCAAAACCCAGAACCAAAAAACACGCAAGAACCGATAGAATCTTTCTTTTCATTACAGACCTCCTAAATTTTGTCTATTCCCATAAGATTAACCGTGACACCACCTGCCGTCATTTGCGACAGGAACGGTTTGCCGACGACAACTCTCTCTTTTCACCCCCCTTCTCATATCAAAAGGTTTGCGTTCAATTTTACGGAAACAACTGCCATTAACGTTCGATTTCATCCCCAGCGAGACAGAATGAAAAACCAAACGGCAGCCAGCAACAAGGGAATTATCAGAAAAGATCCTTCAAAAAAAGCAATCCACAACAGAAAGATACCGATGGCTGAAATGATACCCATAAAAAGACGTTCTCCCCTCGTGGTCTCCATGGGGAGAAATCCCTTTCTTGAAATGGTCGGTTGGTATGCCTCCCAAATGGCCATGCCGATGATGGTGGAAAAGAGTAGGATAAAGAAAATGGCACTCGGAGGACTCCATTGCATCCAGCGTACCTGTTCAGAAAACCATTCCATTCTCTATACCCTCCCCAATGCAAATCCCTTTGCCATGTAGTTTCTAACAAAATACACCACCAAAACGCCCGGAAGAATCATCACCACCGTCAATGCGGACATGAGACCCCAGCGTGTCCCTTCGATGGCCTGCTGTGCCACGGCGATGGTAACCACCATCGGTTTGGCCATTGGTCCGGTTACCGTTTTGGCGATGATCATCTCAACCCATGAGAAGGTGAACGCAAAAAAGGCGGCCACACCGATTCCTGGGGCAATCAGCGGAAAGAAGACTTTACGGAAAAACCTGAAGAAACTGTAGCCGTCGATCATGGCCGTTTCGTCGATTTCTTTCGGTATGGCGGACATGAACCCTTCCAAAATCCAGACCGCCAGGGGGATATTGAAAAGGCAGTGGGCCAGGGCCACGCCCAAATGGGTATCAAAAAGCTTGAGCGTAAAATAGAGTTCGGTAAAGGGGATCATGAAGACGGCGGCCGGTGCCATACGGTTGGTGAGCAACCAGAAAAAGAGATGGTTGCTGCCGCGAAATTTCCACCGTGAAAATGCGTAGGCCCCGGGTATGGCGGCAAGCAGCGTAATCACCACATTCAGACATACATAAATAAGGGAATTAATAAGGCTGTCTGTCCACAACGGATTCGTAAAAATCTCGATATAGTTGGCGAAAGTGATATCCTTTGGGAAAAAGGTGGTCATGGTGAAGATTTCTTCTTCCGTTTTAAGAGAATTCACGACCATCCAATAGACGGGAAACATCAGGAGGATGTAAAAAATGATCAGGGTGATGGCTTTTCTTTTCATCGTTTTCCTCCTTTTCCCAGATTGGTCATGATTGTGTAGAAAATGAAACAGCAGACAACGACAATATAGAGATAGGCGAGGGACGCAGCCCCTGCATAGCCCATCTCGTAGGATTCAGCCTTTCTTGCCACATATTGGTTGAGATAGGTGTTCCAGTTTCCGGGGCCCCCGCCTGAAATAATAAAAGGTTCCGCATAGATCATAAAAGAATCCATGAAACGCAGAAGGACGGCGATGATCAGTACGGATCGAAGTTTCGGCAGCGTCACATTCCAGAAGGTTTTCCATCGTGACGCCCCATCAATGGCCGCGGCCTGGTAGAATTGATCCGGAATCGCCACCAGACCGGCGTATGAAAGAAGAATCACCAGTGGAATCCAGTGCCAAACATCCAAAACAAAGATGGTCCCAACCGCGTCTACGGGGTTCTGGGTAACCCTGTAGGAATATCCGAAAACGGTGGAGAACATTTTGCTGATAATTCCCACCTGGTCCACGGTCATGATTCGCCAAAGGAGTCCCACAACCGTGTGCGGAATCAAGAGCGGTATTCCCAAAAGCACCAGGCAGACACCAACCCATTTCCCTTTCTTGGGGAGATGCATGGCAATCCATATGCCCAATGGAATCTGCACCAACAACACTGAAAAACTGAAGACGAATTGCCTTTTTAGCGCCCCCAGAAAATTCTGGTCATTCAATACCTCAATGTAGTTCTTGATACCCGCAAATTCCGGCGCCGAACCGGCGAAACTGATATGTAGCGAATAGTTGATAACCGCCATGATCGGTATCAATGCATTCAACGCCACCAGCAGCAAAACGGGTAGTACAAAAAGCCAAGCTCTGTTCTGCATTCATATCTCCTTTTCGTTTTCCAGGATGGATCTCCCCATGCGACTCCGACTCCCAGAGTGTCAGAAAAGCCTTTTATCTTCATAAAATATTTTAATTTTATCTTCTGGAAAATGCACCCAGACCTGGGCATTCTCCCTAATCATCATGTCCTCCTGGGCCCGAGCTTTGATTTCCAGATCGCCGAAACGCAAAGAAAGGTTCTTATAGGCACCCATTTTCTCAACGGTTTCCACATCAAAAGGCATATAACCCGCTTCTTTTTCGCCGCTGACCACCACAAACTCGGGTCGAATCCCAAACTGAAGTTCTTGCCCATTGGCACCGGATATTTTGGCGCGCACGTCCTCGGAAACCGGAATTCTCAGCCCCTCGGACAGAAGCGCATTGTCCTTCAGCACGCAATTCAGCAGGTTCATACCAGGCGTCCCGATAAAATATCCAATGAATGGGCTATTGGGTTCGGCGTGCAATTCTTCGGGCGACCCCGTCTGAATCAGATAGCCGTCTTTAATCACGGACACATGATCGGCAAAGGTAAGGGCCTCATGCTGATCGTGGGTAACGTAGATCATGGTTATGTTAAGCTCTTTCTGAACCTCTCTGAGTTTCCGCCTCAGATCCCATCGCTCTTTCGGATCGATGACCGTCAAAGGTTCATCAAGGAGTATGGCCGCGGTATTTTCCCTAATGATCCCGCGACCGAGAGAAACTTTCTGTTTTTCGGCGGGGCTGAGGGTTGCCGCGGGGGCATCCAGCATATCACCCAAATCCAGAATCTCAGAGACCACAGCCACCCGTTTTTCAATGTCCGCCTTTCGTACACCGAGGTTTTCGAGGGGAAAAGAAAGGTTTTTATAGACATTCTTCATGTCGTATACCACGGGAAACTGGAAGACCTGGGCCACATGTCTCTCCACGGGGGATAGTGTGGTCACATCCCGGCCGTCAAAAAGGATCTGACCGCTGGTGGGTACGAGAAGACCGCTGATAATGCTCAGAATCGTTGTTTTCCCACAGCCGGACGGCCCCAGCAACGCGTTGGCGCTGCCATCCTCCCAGACCAGGTCCAAGTCTACCACCACAAAGCCCTCGGTGCCCACACAATCTTCCGGAATGCGCATACCGGCGGCAACTTCTCGTTTCAATATATAGGAATGGTAAATGGACTTTAATTCAACGGTTGCCATATCGGCACCCCTCCCTCTGTAGACAAAAATACTCTTAAAACGTTCTCAGCCCTGATGCGTCTTAGCAACCAACTCGCCCGTGTTTTTGTCGAATACAAAGAAACGATCGGTGTGGACATAAACCGTTATCTCTGAATCCAGCTTGTACGACCCCATGCCCTGAAGAAGTACAATCAGATGAATCCCCTCATGCTCCAAATGAAGCTCGGTATCAGAGCCCACCACTTCGGACAGCCTTACTTTGGCCCGGATTGAAATCATGGATTCCTTCTTTTCGGACACGCTCAAAGCGTGCGCGCGAATTCCCAGCAAAAAGTGGTGGTTTTTAAGAACATCACGGAACTCTTCCGCATCAATCTTTAACTCATCAGTGGCTCTCAGATACAGTCTGCCGCCTTCTTCTATCTTCTCGCATGGAAAAATGTTCATGGAGGGGTAACTGAAATACGCCCCCACCTCCTTGTACTGAGGCGTGTGGTAGACGTCATCCACCGGCCCATACTGCATCAACCTTCCTTCATTCAAAAAACCCACATGGGTGGATAGGGAGAGCGCGTCCACGGGTTCAGGGGTTGCGAAAATGACCGCACCCCGTTCCCGATCGCGGAAAATCTTCTTGAGCTCCAGTCGCAGTTCTTCCCTAAGTTTGTAATCGAGATTGGTCAGAGGCTCGTCCAAGAATATGTAATCCGCCTCTTTGACAATGGACCTGGCAATGGCAAGCCGCTGCTGCTGACCGCCGCTGATTTCAGATGGGTGCTGACTCATGAGCTTTTCGATTTTGAGAAGTGCCGCCGCTTTTTTTACCCGGCGGTCTATCTCTTCAGCGGAGATTTTTTCCTTGGCAACCCGAAGGGGCGAGGCAATATTTTCATACACCGTCATGGAAGGATAATTGATAAACCACTGGTAGACCATGGCAACGTTCCGTTTTCCCACATTGACTCGGGTCACGTCCCTGCCATCATAATAGATTTTTCCTTTATCCGGTTTATCGACACCCGCCATCACCCGAAGCAAGGTGGTTTTTCCGTGACCGGTCGGTGAAAGAAAGGTAGCAAGATCCCCGTCTTTTATCTCTAGAGAGATATTATCCAAGACCTTTTTGCCATCATAGATTTTGGTGACGTTTTCGACAACGATGCCCATGAAAATCGATTCCTCCTTTACACTTCGGTTTTTGGGAGTACCAAGTGATCATGCCGCCGCATACACGCCTCTTAAGATATCCGAAGGATCCGGATCGGTGCACTCGTTCTCGCAAAAGTGGATGACCGATTCGATTTCGTCGGCCACCTCTTTTTCAACCGCATCACAGTCCTGCTCCGTAAATGTCCCTTCCTCAACCAGTTCTGTTTTGAATCTTGCAATGGGGTCAAATTTCTCTCCGGCATGTCTGTCATCGTCCGTGCGGTAAATGTCGGCATCACTGATAGAGTGTCCCGTCCATCTGTGGACCACCGTCTCGATCAATGATGGACCGCCGCCATTCCTCGCCCTCTCGATGGCCTCAATGGATACTTCGTAAACTGCCCGCACGTCATTTCCGTCGACGGTGACGCCCGGAATGCCATAGGATTGCGCACGGTCCGAAAGCGATTTGATACGGGTCGATTTGTCCGCGGGAACCGACATTGCAAATCCGTTGTTCACCAGCTGAAAAATGACCGGCAGATCCAGCACCGACGCCATATTGAGACCCTCATGAAAGTCTCCCCTGTTGGAGGCACCATCCCCGAAAAAGCATGATACCACGCCCCCTTGTCCGTCCTTTTTGAGTGCAAGTCCCACACCCGCGGCCAAAGGGATGACGGAACCGATAATACCGGGACCCGGAATAATCCCTCTTGACAGGTCTCCGTACATGTGGCTCCCCGTACAGGTTCGCCCACCCTGAAGACC
The DNA here is from genome assembly GCA_028278625.1 of Thermodesulfobacteriota bacterium. The sequence continues at coordinate 13,543 of JANQDY010000167.1, read as the reverse complement.
ACCCTCTACCTTGGCATAATAACCGGCCATAAGGTCTTTTAAGGGCATTCCCTTCACCAGTTCGGGGAGTTTGCCCCTGTGGATCAAAGTGACGCAGTCCTTCTCATTCAGACCAAAGGCGGCCCCCACATTTGCTGCTTCCTGGCCGATACCGGGATGATGGTGCCCCCGCAATCGACTCTCCTTGAAAAGAACCGTGATCTTTTCCTCAAGCCTTCTGCCCAACACCATCCAGTACAGCATTTTCTTCAGATCATCATTTGATAATTCCATTACATTTCCTCCGGAAAACACTTTATCATTCATTCTCTTTCACGCAATCAGCGCATGCTGAACACGAGCCTGTTCAGGTCTTCAAGATTGTTCTGTATTTCCTTCATAAATCGTGCCGCAGGCCCTCCGTGGACGACCCGGTGATCAAATGAACAGGTGATGATCATTTTCTTCCTGATTTCAATCCTATCTTCTACGACCGACGGGACTTTCCTTACCGCCCCCAGATGCATGATGGTGGTCTGCGGTTGAAAGATGATGGGGGTGCCGTACATTAAGCCGTAGACGCCCGTGTTGGTGATGGTGAACGTCCCTCCGGTGAGATCTTTCGGCTCCAGCCGATCCTCTCTTGCCTTCTTGATGATGGCGCCAAGATCCTCTCCCAATTGCAGGATGGTCTTCTCCTTTACGTCCTTGATCACGGGAACCAACAGCTTTTCACCCTGGTCCACGGCAACAACGATATGGAGGTCATCTTGAATCACGTACCCATCCTCTTCCACATGGGCGTTGACTTCCGGGATCACTGCCATGCCGGCCTGTATGGCCTTCATGACAAAAGGGATGTAGGTGAGCTTGGGTTGATCTTTCCGCTCCCTGTTGGCGGCGATCATCTGGGATAGTTCCGTGACATCCACCTCTATGCCCTGGTTGTAATGGGGCGCTTCCCTTACGCTGGCACTCATTCGATCGGCAATAACTTTGCGCCATCCGATAAATTTGACCTTCTTCTTTGTGGGAGGCGTCTCCGGTTCTTTCCGTACCGGCGCCTCTTCCGCCGGTTCTTCCAGACGCTTGATGAACGCCAGCACATCCGCTTTTACGATACGTCCCTTCGGTCCGCTGCCGGCGGGTATGGCGGAGACGTCGATACCATGCTTTCTGGCGATTGCTTTGGCCGTAGGGGACATTTTCCGTTTCTTCTTCGGTGCCCCGGCGGCTACCTCCGACGGTGGCTCTTTCGGAGCACCCGTCTGTTCCTTGACCGCTTCCGCGGGTTTTTCCGGTTCCAATCCCGGAACCTGGTCCTCAAAAACCTCCCCCTCCTCAGCGATGATGCCCAGAACAGCCCCAACCGGAGCCGTTTCACCCACCTGATAGAAAATTTTCCTCAGAATCCCTGATCCCTCAGCAGGTACTTCCACATTGATCTTGTCGGTTTCCACGGTCACAACGGTCTCACCCGCTGCCACGGTGTCCCCCAATGATTTCAACCATTCCGAGACAACGGCTTCAGGAACGTTAAAACCTGCTTCCGGCACTTTTATTTCAAAAATCATCAATTCCCTCCTGAGATACTGAGTATTTCCTTCGCCGCGGTCACAATTTTCTCGGCGTTGGGCAGATAGAATTTTTCGAGCTCGGGTGAAGAGGGAATGGGACAGAAATGGGCCCCAACGCGTTTTACGGGGCCGTCAAGATAGTCGATCCCTTTATCCGCCAGAAGCCCTGCGATTTCTCCGCCGAATCCGCCGGTGGTCGGGGCCTCGTGTACGATCACCGCCAATCCCGTTTTTTCAACCGACTGTAAAATGATCTCTTCATCCAGAGGGAGAATGGTTCTGGGGTCAACGACTTCCACACTGACACCTTCTTTTTCCAGAACTCCCGCCGCTTCCAGGGCCTGGTGGACCATTGCCCCCGTGGCGATAATGGATATGTCATCCCCTTCCCTTTTCACGTCTCCTTTCCCGATGGGCAAAACGTATTCCCCTTCCGGCACCGGGCCTTTCAACCTTTTATATAGGAGCTTATGTTCCAGAAAAAGGACCGGATCATTGTCCCTGATGGAAGCTTTCAAAAGCCCCTTGGCATCCGCCGGCGTGGACGGCATGACAACCTTCATGCCCGGAACGTGGGCAAACCACGCCTCCAGACTCTGGGAATGGTGCATGCCCGCTCCCACCCCGGCCCCATAGGCCGTCCTGTACACGATGGGAACATCCACATGACCCCCAAGAACCCATCGCATTTTGCTGGTGATGTTTACCATGTGATCGGCGGTCAGGGGGAGGAAATCGGCGAACATGATTTCCGCGATGGGGCGGTAGCCCATGAGGGCGGCACCGCCGGCAATTCCCGCGATACCTGATTCTGAAAGCGGCGTGTCAATTACCCGTTCCGGGCCGAATCTTTCCAGAAGGCCCCGGGTCGCACCGAAAACACCGCCACCGCCGTAACCCACGGCAATGTCCTCACCCATGATGAAGACTTTTTCATCCCTTTCCATCTCCTCGATCATCGCTTCATTGACAGCCTCAATGTATGTGATCTCTCTCATGAAAATCCCCTCGCTTTTTGTATTTACTTTTTCAATTTTTGGTTCTTAGTACTGCTTGGGAGTAGCAGCCGAATTAATCTTTTTATAAAATCGGTTGGCCCGCGGCATATTTCTTACGGCCAAAAGGGTAAAAAGCATGTCCACAATTGAGAAATGTTCCACCCTTGAGGCCAGAATATCATTGCGAAACCGGGTGTCTCTCGATCTTGCAATGAGTTTGATATCGACCAATTTTGCGAAGTATGAACGCGGATTGTTGGTTACACCGATAGTGGTGGCACCCGTCTTTTTGGCAACCTGGGTCACTTCGATAATATCACGGGTATCCCCGGAGCGGGAAAAACCCAGGAAAACGTCTTTCGGCGTCATCAAGGACGCCTTCATGGCTTGAAGGTGAATATCAATGACATATTGCGAATCAATTCCTAGAAATGAAAACTTGTCAGACGTAAAGATGGCTGTCGACCGGGAAGTTGAAAGGGCCATCACCAGCACCCTTCGTGCGTTTTTGAGCGCTTCGTAAGCCCTTTCCACGTCATCGAAGTTCAGCACGTTGAGGGTATCTTCCAGGCTTTGATTAGTAAGGCTGAAGACCTTCCGGGCCACGGTTTCCGCGTCATCGGTTTTTTTGACGGGGAGATAGGTTTTTGTAAGCTTTGGATAACTCTGGCGGGCCAAGGCCAGCTTGAAATCACGAAATCCGCCATAGTCCAAATTCCGGCACAATTTGAAGATAGTGGTTTCACTGACACCGCTCTCAGAAGCAACTTCGGAAATGGTCATGTTCAAAACCCGCTCCCCGTTTCCCAGAATGAATTCCGCTGCCTTTTTTTCAGCGGTATTCATGGAAGGAAACACCGACTCCATCCTAATAAGGCATTCGGGTCTGGCCAGTTCCATGGGACCTCGGCTTTTTTGAATCAGGGCAAATAAGGGCTCAATGGTCAGTTTGTTAGAGTACGGTTAATAAAAATATTTTTTTTTGTCAAGAAGTATAATAAAAATTTGTTCCCAAACTGAAAACAAGCATACGGTTTTCGCCTGCTTGATCTTGGCAAGGGCTGAAGGAACGTGGTATGTGGTTACAGATCCATTAGCGATTGACAACCGTAACGGTTCATAGTATCTGCGGAACATGGACCTGTCATGGGCGCTTTTTTGATGTTGTGGGAAGAGACCGTGGAAAGTAAAAAGCACAAAATCGCCAGGGTAAAAGAGATTTTTGAGATTCTGGATCCGCTCTATACGAGGGAGAAGACGGCACTCAAATACAAAACCCCTTTTCAATTGCTGATCAGTACCATCCTTTCAGCCCAATGCACCGACAAACAGGTGAATGCGGTTACCAAGGATCTGTTTCGGAAATATTCGTCCCCAGCCGATTTCGTGTCAATACCCATCAGCGAACTTGAGACGGATATTCGGCCAACCGGGTTCTTCAGGAACAAAGCCAAATCCATAAAAGGGTGCTGCCAGGGTCTTTTGGAAAGGTACGGAGGAGAAGTACCTTCCACAATGGCGGAGCTGATCAAACTCCCCGGGGTCGGCAGAAAGACCGCCAATTGTGTTCTGGGCGCCGCTTTTGATGTGCCGGGAGTCGTTGTGGATACCCATGTGAAGAGATTGGCCGTACGACTGGGTCTTACGAACAACTCCCATCCCGACAAGATCGAAATCGATCTTCAAAAGTTGCTGCCGGAACGACGATGGCGCCGGTTTTCCGATATTCTGATTTACCATGGGCGTGCCGTGTGCAAGGCCAGAAAACCGGATCATGGGGCATGTGCCGTTATGGCCATTTGTCCCTCCAGCGCCCTTTAGGGGTAACCACTGTAAAAGAACCCGCGCGACCCTATAGCAATGCTGAGGGGGATTGAAAAAACCAGAAAAGAAACGAGTTGATCATGAAAAAAACTGTCATTTGTGCCTGCATTGGCATTTTCATTTTGGCCGGCTGTGCCCAGACCCAGTACCGGGAATCAAAAATCCGGGTCCAACACCGCAATTGGGATGATGACATCATCGAAAAAGTGGCCAAGCGACAGGTGGCACCGGATATGACCGGCGATATGGTAAGGGCCGCCATCGGTCTTCCGGACAGTATTACCAGGGAGGGTAACACTGAAAAGTGGGGCTATGCCGTGATGGTGGGTGACTATCAACCGGTGCAGAAATACGTATATTTCGTTTTTTTTGAAAATGGCAGGGTGGTTCGAACCAAAGGGGATATCAATAAACTCAAAACCCTCTCCTGGTATCAGTAAGGGGGATTCGGGAAAGCCACAAATGGATTCCTAAAGTCCTAAGGAGCCGTGAATAGTGCAAAAATAAGATTGGAGGTGTTGTCATGAAAGTGAAATTTTTGTCCGTTTTCTTGTTTGGCGTGATGCTCCTTTGGGGAGGAATTCCGCAAAAGGCTGTGGCTGAGGATGAAACCGTCAAAGAAGAAGTTTCAGTCACAACCGGGAAACCGCTTTCATTTCCGCTGCAGCAAAGGATTGCCAACCTGGCTGTCAAAGCTTTGAAGCACATTGCCAAAGCCCGTGGTTTCATTCACGCAAGGAACTATCAAGATGCTCGAAACGAGTTGACCAAAAGCCAGGAACTCATGGAAATGATCCGCTCTTCTCTTCCCACTACCCGCATCAAGGACCATATCTGGGTAGCGAAGAAACACCTTTCCTATGAAGACTCAGAGGAAGTCATCCCCGATTTGGTGCCCATTTATGTGTCACTGGATGAAATCCAGAGTTTCGTCAGCGTTGACAAAACCAGGAAACATCTGGACGAGGCAAAAGAGGCCCTCAAAAAAGATGATAAGGAGAAAGGAGCGCAAGCCCTTGAACTGGCCGGCGAATCCCTGACCTATGTGGAAATCGATCTGCCGCTGGCATATACGGAACGGAAAGTGGCCAACGCCCTGGCACTTCTGGCGGAAGGCAAGGGAAAAGAGGCGGATCAAGTGCTGAAAGAGGCGGAAGAGGGGGTTCAAGTCATCTCTATTTCCTCCTACGGGCCCATGGTTCTGGCACAGGAAAGCCTCTGGCAAGCCACCAAGAAATATACAAAGGGCCGGTACGAAGCCGCCAAAAAATCCCTCGCTGATGCGAAGGTGTTTCTTAAGATGGCCGCCAAGCAGGCGGATGAGAAGACCCGTGACGCCCTGGCCAAATTGAATGTGAAAATCGAGGAGCTGGAGAAGAAAATGGCTGAGAGCGGCACCGATTTCAGCAAAGAGATGAAGGGGCTCTGGGATAAAACCAAAGATGTCTATCACAAAACGGTGGAAAAATTCAAATAGCTCTCCATGAAAAACAGATCGCGCTATGTTTGCGGGACCTGCGGGTATGAGACCCTGAAATGGCTGGGACGTTGTCCGGAGTGCGGCCAGTGGGGAAGTCTCATGGAAGTATTCGAGGCGACCCGCCGCACAAACGCCGAGGGTCCCACCATGAGCCGGCCGGAGCCCATTGACCATATTTCTCTTGCCCCGGAAACCCGATGGGAATCCGGGATTACGGAGTTCGATCGCACTCTGGGCGGCGGAATGGTCCCCGGTTCCCTGGTGCTCATCGGCGGCGATCCAGGTATCGGAAAATCGACCATGATCCTTCAGGTTCTGGGCGGTTTTGCTGACCGGGGATTCAAATCATTGTATCTGTCGGGGGAAGAATCCCCGCAACAGATCAAGATGCGGGCCGACCGGCTGAACATTCGAGCCACCGATCTCTATGTGCTTACGGGAACCTGCCTTGAGGACTTCTTTACCCGTGTTGAGGAAATCAAACCACACCTTCTGGCCGTGGATTCCATTCAGACCTTCTATACGAAAGAGATCCCCTCGCCTCCCGGCAGTGTCACCCAGATAAAAGAAACCGCTTCCAGGCTCATGGCCTTTGCCAAGAGCACGGCAATTCCCGTTTTCCTGGTGGGGCACGTCACCAAAGACGGTGCCATCGCCGGTCCCAAAGTCCTGGAACATTTGGTGGACACGGTGCTCTATTTCGAGGGGGACCGCGGTCAGTTCTTCCGCATATTACGGGCGGTCAAAAACCGTTTCGGTTCCACCAATGAAATCGGTGTTTTCGAAATGAAGAATTCCGGTCTGGCCGAGATCGAAAATCCTTCAGGGATTTTTCTGGCGGAGAGGCCCGAGGAGGTGCCGGGATCAACCATTATTGCCTGTATGGAAGGAACCCGGCCATTGCTGGTGGAGATTCAGGCTCTGGTGAATCCGAGTCCTTTGGGCATGCCCAGAAGAACCGCCAGAGGCATTGATCAGAAACGCATTTCCCTCCTGGTGGCGGTCCTTGGAAAACGCCTGGGAATGGAACTCGGGGACCAGGATATTTTCGTGAATGTGGCAGGGGGGCTCAAAATCGATGAACCGGCGGCGGACCTGGGGATTGTTGCCGCTGTCATGAGCAGCTTCTTGGAGAAGCATGTAAAACGAAACCTGGTGGTTTTTGGTGAAGTCGGTCTGGCCGGTGAAGTCCGGGGAGTCAACCAGTCGGACATGAGGATGAAGGAAATCGAAAAAATGGGGTTTTCAGACTGTCTCCTTCCCAAGAGTAATCTTGAGGGATCAAATTCACTCCCCGGTCTTAAAGCGCACAGTATCAAATCGATCCGGGACCTGCCCGAATATCTTTTTGAGGATTGCCCTTAGAAATCCCCGGGTTAGCCACCCGTATTTCCCACTTTTCTAAGCCCTTACACTTGCGAAAAAATCATTTCGCTGTATATTAGGGCCTAAATCATGTGATCATGGCCCTTCAAAAGTGATGTGGGGCCCGGACATTTAAGGAGGTCAAACTTGATTCACACAGCCGACTCTCAGCAGATACGCGACGGTCTCGTAACCGATGTCTATTTTGAAAGAACACAGCAGATTCTAAAAGCCAAAGGGATTGATCGAGTGGTGACGGTTGAATTTCTGGCCAAGGATTTCCCCAGGGACTACCCCTGGGCGGTTCTTGCGGGCGTGGAGGAATGCGTGGCCCTGCTCAAGGACTTGCCGGTGGAGGTTCGCATGATTCAGGAAGGGACCTTCATCTATCCGTTTCAGCCGGTACTCGAGATCCGCGGCAAGTATCTGGACTTTGGCCGATATGAGACCGCCTTGCTGGGATTTCTCTGCCAGGCATCCGGCGTTGCCACAATGGCCGCCCGATGCCGGAAAGCAGCCGGGGACCTTCCCGTTACCAGTTTCGGGGCTCGGCGCATGCACCCCGCCATTGCGCCCATGGTGGAGCGGAACGCATACATTGGGGGTTGCGATGGTGTGGCCCTGGGCCTCGGTGCTGAACTGGCGGGAATAGAGCCTTCCGGGACCATGCCCCACGCCCTGATTCTCATCATGGGGGATACGGTTGCGGCCACTGAGGCATTTCATGATATCATTGAACCGCGCATCAAGCGGGTGAGCCTGATCGACACTTTCAATGATGAAAAAGCGGAAGCCCTAAATGTGGCAAAAGCCATGGGAAAGAACCTTAACGCGGTAAGGCTTGATACCCCCAAGTCCAGGCGGGGTGACTTCAAGAAGATTCTGGAAGAGGTACGCTGGGAGCTGGACCTTCACGGTTTCGGAAATGTGAAACTCTTTGTCAGCGGCGGGCTGAATGAATATCGAATAATGGCGCTTCGGGGTTTTGCCGACGCTTTCGGCGTCGGAACAGCCATTACCGCGGCTCCGGTCATCGATTTTTCCATGGACATTGTGGAAGTGGAAGACAAACCATTGGCCAAAAAGGGGAAGCGGTCCGGTTCAAAAAGCGTCCTACACTGTCATGCCTGCATGGAAACCGCGGTGGTTCCTCGAAGCAAGACCGGGAAAACCTGTTCCTGTGGCGGCAAAATGAAGGATATCTTAAAGCCGTTCCTCAAAATGGGGGAGATGAAGCGGCCGCTCCCCACACCTTCTGAAATCCGCGATGGCGTGATCGCCCAATTGGCCAAAACCGGAGACCTGTAGGAGGCGACATCTGGGTAAGCGCCATCAACAAAGAAGAGTGAGTGATTTAAGTCGCATGTTGACGTACATCCTGGCTTACCGGCCTGATGAATTCGGACTGGTTCCCGACGGTGAAGGGTTTGTACGTTACAAGGATTTGCTCAAGGCCCTTCACGAAGAGGACGGATGGCGATATGTCAGACATTCCCACATCAACGAAATGCTCATGGGCGAAGATCGGGAGCGCTTTGAGACCAGGGAGGAACGGATCCGGTCCCGCAACCGGCACTGGACCATGGAGCATTACAGTGATCTTCCCCTGCCGGGTTTGCTCTATGCGCCCATCAGAAAAAGAGCCCACCCGGTGGTTATGGAAAGGGGGCTAAAAGCTGAGGCCGGTTCCTTCCTGGCCCTTTCCCCGGATCGCGAGATGGCCTTGAAAATCGGCCGCCGAAAAGACCAACATCCGGTTCTGTTGGAAATCCCCGCCGCCAATGCGAAAAGAAAGGGGGTTCGGATCTTTCCTTTCGGTGATCTCTTTTTGTCACCGGAAATACCGGCACATTTCATTTCAGGACCGCCACCCCCCAAAGACCCCATTGAAAAAGAGGAGAAGAAAACCCATAAGCGTCGGAAAACCGTCACTGATGGTGAAATCCCCTCGCCCGGAACCTTCATCCTGGACCCCCAAAGGGATCCGGATCCATCCAGAAGGTCAAAGGGAAAGAAGCGAAAGGGCTGGAAGGAAGCGGCCCGGAAAACGCGCAGAAAAGCTAGGTGATCTTTGCGCGGATCACCTTGGAAGATCTACCTTGAAGAATCAAACGCTGTGTTTGATTTTTCATGCTGCCTTCGAAATTGCGGCCAGGTCGACACTATGAGCGATTCTGGGCTGGGACGGTCTTTTCTTGATAAGCGGAATACGGTTCCTTGAATCCGCACCCCTTTTCCCGGCAGACCACCATCGGTTCCTTCGCCTTCCTGGGCTGCTTGATACTCAGGACCTTTGTGCCGCAGACCGGGCAGTCCCCGTCCAGGGGTTCATCCCAGGTGGCGAATCGGCATTCGGGATATTGATCGCAGGCATAGAATTTCTTGCCCTTCTTGGAACTTTTTTCCACCAGGGTCCCCGAACAACCGGTTTCCGGGCAGGAAACGCCGGTGCTGACCGGCTCAGGTGTCCAGATGTTCTTGCATTCCGGATATCCGGAACAAGCCACAAAGGGTCCGTAACGCCCGTTTCGGCTGACCATGGGGCTGCCGCATTTTTCACAGGTCCCTTTTTCTTCTCCCGTATCCGGAGCGGATTCAATGATGATCCTCCCTTTTTCATCCCTGGTAAAATTGGCGGTGTTCCGGCAGTCCGGATAGCCGGTACAGGCCAGGAAGATGCCGTTTCGACCGGATTTGACGGCCATGGGGCGATGACACTTATCACACTCGATATCCGTCAGCACCTCGCCTTTCATCCCTTCGGCAGCATTGTTGAGGTCTTTTTCGAATGAATCGTAAAACCGTTTCAGCACATCGGTCCATTTCACCTTCCCCTGTTCGATCTGATCCAGATTGTTCTCCATCTGTGCCGTAAAGGCGGTATTCATCACGTCAGGAAAATTTTTGACCAGAAGATCCGTCACCAGAAACCCCAGCTCCGTGGGAACAAACCGCCTCTTTTCAACGGAGACATATTCTCGGCCGCTGATATTTGCCAGGATGGCCGCATAGGTGGATGGCCGCCCGATGCCGTTTTCCTCCAGAGCCTTGACCAGGGAGGCTTCCGTAAACCGGGGAGGCGGCTGGGTGAAATGTTGCGCCGGAACGAGTTTGTTGAGCCCAAGGATTTGACCCTTTGTTAAAGGGGGCAATTGGGATTCGGAAGTTTTTTCGCGATCTCCGTTTTCTTTGGCCGATCCATTGGGATCCCCATAAAGGACGGTGAATCCATTAAATACCATCACGGATCCGTTGGCACGAAAACCGGCGTTTCCCGCCTTTATTTCCACCTGTGTCTTGTCCAGTTGCGCAGGGCTCATCTGGCAGGCCACAAACCGTTTCCAGATCAGTTCATATAGGGCCCGCTGGTCCCGGCTCAAATACCTGGAAATGGCTTCCGGTACCAACGTAACGGAAGTGGGTCGTATGGCTTCGTGCGCCTCCTGAGCCCCTTTGCGGCTCTTATAATGATTGGGTTTTCCGGGCAGGTAATCCTTCCCATAGGTTTTTTCTATGAATGACCGTGCCTGGCCAATGGCATCTTTTGAAAGGTTGAAGGAATCGGTCCTCATGTAGGTAATGAGACCCACCAGCCCCTGGTCACCCAGGTCAACCCCTTCATAGAGACTCTGGGCAACAGACATGGTTTTCTTTGCGGAATATCTTAGCCGCCTAAAGGCTTCCTGTTGAAGGAGGCTCGTGGTGAAGGGCGGGGGTGCATTCTTTCGGGTTCGCTTCTGAGTGACTTTTGAGACTTCAAATGGGAGCCCTTCGATTTCCGATACAATGGCCCGGGTCTGCGCTTCATTCTTGAGTTCTTTCTTTTTCCCTTTATACTGAAAAAACTTGGCTTCAAAAGAGGGAGGTTCGGTGCCCGACAGGATCGCAGTAAGAGACCAATACTCCTGGGGTTCAAATGCCTGAATCTCCCGCTCCCTGTCGCAGATCATCTTAACGGCCACCGATTGGACGCGGCCTGCGCTCAAGCCGCGTTTGACCCGTTTCCACAATAGCGGTGAAATTTGATATCCCACCAACCGGTCCAGAATGCGCCTGGCCTGCTGGGATTCAAACTTGTTGCGGTCCAAGGTCTTGGGCGATTCAACTGCCTCCAAAATGGCCCTTTTGGTTAATTCATTAAAAAGGACCCGATAGACTTTTTGTTCGTCAGTTCCTTTCCCCAGTTCCTGGGCCACATGCCAGGCAATGGCTTCACCTTCACGGTCCGGGTCCGGTGCAAGGTAGATGGCTTCGGCCTTTTTTCCGGCGGCTTTGAGGTCTTTAAGAACTTTTCCTTTCCCTTTGATGGTAACGTATTTGGGTTCAAAACTGTTTTCTATATCAACTCCCAGCCTGCTCACGGGAAGATCTTTCACGTGTCCCACTGAGGCCATGATTTTAAAGTCGGGCCCCAGGTATTTTTTGAGGGTTCTGGCTTTGGCCGGAGATTCAATAATAAGTAAGTTTTTGGGCATTCTTTCGGTCCACTCTCTTTTGATCGACGCTATTGTTTTGGTTTCATAACAGCTAAACGCTAACGGCTAATAGCCAAGAGCTAAAGTCCAACCGCTAGCAACGCACATACATTTTCCCGGGCAGCTGCCGAACGGTTCCGTTTAATTCCATTTTCAGCAGAATCATGGCCAACCGACCCGCTTCAAGAGCGCCTGCACGCGCAATCTTGTCAATGTGGATCGGATAGTCCCCAATGATATCGTATACCTTCTGCTCAACCCCTTCCATCCGTCCACGGGGCAAGGGGCTCTTCTTCATATCCTTCTTCCGCGGTTCCCGCCTGAGGAACCACAGTTCATCCAGAATATCATCAGCGTTTTCAATCAGTTTGGCACCCTGCTTGATGAGCCAGTGGGCACCGGCGCTTTTCAAAGAATCGACGCTTCCGGGTACGGCGAAAACCTCTCGGTTCTGTTCCAGGGCACATGCCGCCGTAATGAGCGATCCGCTTTTCCTGGTTGCTTCAATGACAGCCACCCCTCTGCTCAAGCCGCTGATGATCCGGTTTCGAATGGGGAAATTCCTAGGTTCCGGTGCGGTCCCCATGGGAAACTCGGAGACGATGGTCCCCACCTCCACCATTTTATCGAAGAGTTTTCGGTTTGTTTTGGGATAGACCACGTCAATACCCGTGCCCAACACGCCAACCGTGAACCCACTGCTCTTGAGGCAGCCGCTGTGGGCGGCTGCGTCGATGCCCCTTGCCAGTCCGCTGACCACTCCGGTCTCCCTTTTTGCAAGCCCCCCCGCGATTCTTTCAGCCGTTTTCAAACCGTAATGGGTCGGGTTTCTGGATCCCACAAGACCCACGAGGTTCTGGGCCGGTCGAATTTTTCGGCCCTTCACAAACAGCACCATGGGTGGATTGTGGAGTTCGCGCAGCAGTACGGGATAATCGGAATCCTGGTATGTCAAAACCGTTGCACCGGCCCGTTCGGCTCCTGATAGCTCCTTTTCGGCCAGCCCTGGCAAGCCGCCATGGAGAATCTTTCTGGCAATTTCCTTGCGGAGTCCCCCAACCCTCATCAAATCAAAGAAGTCCGCTTCGAAAACGGCGTGAACATCGTGGAACTGATCAAATAATCTCTTGAGGACCACATTGCCTAGGCCCGGAATCAGGTAAAGGGCCAGCCATGCCTGTCTTTGATCCAAGGGGTTGGTCATGAGGTTTCAAACGGCTCTTTTTCAGGGCCGGGATGGCGGGAATATAAAACAAGATGAAAGACCTTTGTCAAGGTTTCTTTCAATCACACACCGCAACGACTCAGTTTGCTGAACATTTCCCCATGCTTGATAACAAATAAAGACTCTCGGGCAAATCCTTTCTTACATCGATGTTTTCTTTCAACTTTATCAAGGCCGGAACCAGCTCATTTTTGACGTCAATTGCCCCTACCTGATCATAGCCCTGTGATACCAGGGTTTTTTCAAGGGCCCGGTTCAGATTAACTGCCGTGAGCATGGTTCCGTTTGGAAAGTCCTTTCTGGCAGTTAAGACAACCGCCGTGGCCGTTTCCAGTCTCGATTCAACAATCATGAGATAGCCCAGCACCAGGTTCGGAAGATCTTTCCCGCTTGTTTCGGATGCTTCCATACGGGTCACAATTGAAAAAAGGTTGCCCCGTTCAATCCCGTGTTGGTAACCTTGATCGAGATAGACCACCGAGTACTGGCCCATCAGCTCATACTGGTCTCTGGAAGCCACAATGGCGGCAGTGCATTTGCCGGCATTGCTCAATCCCTTTATCGGCGTCTGGGCGGATCGAATTTCCGTCAGGTGGTTTATCATCCTGGCCCCCTCATTG
>JANQDY010000122.1 GCA_028278625.1 Thermodesulfobacteriota bacterium | reverse complement strand
GCGGATCTGTAAGGGTGTGGGGACATGGTTATGTCGCCGCTTATTTTGATGGTTTTTTTGAAGGCCTCTTATTGCGCCGTTTTCGTTGCCCGGATTGCGCCTGTGTTATTCGAATGAAGCCGAAGGGCTATTTTCAACGGTTCCACGCATCCATCGATGTAATTCGGAGTTGCCTGTCTCATCGACTTTCACACGGCAAGTGGCCTATCAGCTTGGGAAAATCCCGCCGAAGGCATTGGCTTAGAGCACTTAAACGCAACGCCATGGCGTTTTTCGGGTTGTGTCATGATCTTTTAAGCGCTTTTGACCGTCTTGTTGCGATGGGAAAAGTCCCTGTGAGCCGAGGCATATAATCCGAAAACACCCCCATTCATCAACCTACCTACCGAAGCGTGCCTTTTACAACCCCATGGAAAAGACATATGGGGACAGAAAGAACAAAAAAGGAGGTTGATGATGACGGAACAGAAGAATAAAGCCATCGCCGTTTTTCGATTCGGGGTGATCCACGAATTTGTCGGCGGCGCAATGCTGAGTACGGCTGAAAAAAGGCGTCTAATCAGGGAGAAGTGCGCCCGCAAATGGATCATTCCATATTCCAGTCGTACGTGGATCAGTGAAAATACGATCTACCGGTGGATCAGACGTTACCGCAGCAGCGGGGGACGTATCGAATCCCTCTATCCCCGCAAAAGAAATGATCAGGGAAAGCACAGAATCCTTACCGGCGAAGCCATCGCGAATATTGTCAACACCAGGAAAGAGCAGAGCCATTTGTCTGTTAAGACACTTTTGGCCTATTTGAAACACCGGCACCTGGTTCCCCAAAGGACAGGACTTACCACACTTTATCGAGTGCTCCACCAAACCGGCATGATGAACAATGAACCGTCTCCGGAAGACAGGCGAAAATTCGAAGCACCTTTGCCCAATGACATCTGGCAAAGCGACGTCATGCATGGACCGAAAGTTGATGTAAACGGAACCCGGCGGAAAACGTATCTAATTGCATTTTTGGACGATCATTCCCGGTTGATCCCTTTTGCCGCGTTTTATTTGTCTGAAAACCTGGCATCTTTCATGGATGCGTTTGAAAAAGCGCTGATGAAACGTGGGTTGCCACGAAAACTTTATGTGGATAACGGTCCTGCCTATCGGTCTCACAAGCTCGAGTTTACCTGTGCTTCACTGTCCATCGCTCTGATACATGCCAGGCCCTACAAACCTCAGGGGAAAGGCAAGATAGAGAGATTTTTCAGAACGTTACGTAGCGACTTTTTGCCTGTGGCAGATACCTCATCTCTTAAATCCCTGAATGCTTCGCTCAATACATGGCTTGATGATGTCTATCACCAGCGTAAACACTCGGGCACTGGCACGACGCCGTTTAACCGCTTTACAAAAAACCTGGCCTGTATCCGTCAAGCGCCCAGGGGTTTGAAAAATCATTTTAGGAACGCGGTTCGCCGCAGGGTGTTAAAAGACCGGACCGTTACGCTGGATGGACGATTGTTTGAAGCACCTGTTCTGCTCATTGGCAAAAGGGTCCTTTTGCTTTATCACGAGCATGCGCCAAACGAAGTTGAAGCCTTTTGGAATCAGAAATCCTATGGGCGCTTAACACCGGTGGACCTGCATGTAAACTGCCGGGTCAAACGGGATCGAAACCGCAATATGCTGGTGAAATCCTCTCCCAAAGATCCTTACAAAGGAGGCGGCTTATGGAAATGAAAAATTATAAGCTGTTCTTCGGTTTTGAAAATGAACCTTTTAGAAGCGATATCGGAGTCAATGAAATCCTCAAAACCCCGCAACTGAATGCCGCCAGAAGTCGCTTTTTATATACCACCGATTTAGGGGCTGTTTATCTGTTGACCGGTGAAATCGGAAGCGGAAAATCCACTGCCGTTCGATATCTGGTCAGTGGACTTCACCCTTCCGAAACCAGGATTATTTATGTCACCGCCACCACGGGTTCCATTCTTGAACTGTACCGTTTGATTTTGGCTGAACTGGGCATTACCGACGCGGGCATATCCCGGGCCGCAATGCGAGGCCGAATTAAACATGAAATCCTCGAAGCCGTCGGCAAAAAAATGAATACCGTTCTCATCGTAGATGAAGCCTCGCTACTGCGGCTGGAGGTGTTTGTCGAGCTCCATACCCTCTGTCAGTTTGAGATGGATTCCAAACCGTGGCTTCCCCTCGTCCTTGCCGGCCAGTCCAACCTGATTGATAACCTCATGTATCCGGGTTCTATGCCTCTTGCATCAAGAGTCGTCGCCAAAAGTCATTTTGTGGGTATCGGTCGGGAGGAAATGCAGGATTATCTGTTGCACCATTTGAAAATAGCCGGCATCAAGAACATGTTGTTTGATGACACGGCCGTAACGGCCGTTCACCAGGGTTCCGGAGGCATTTACAGGCGCGCGAATCATCTGGCCAGGGGAGCTCTTGTCGCTGCTGCGATGGATAACCACAAGATCGTCAATGCCGAACACGTTCGCATTGCCGCATCTGAGATCTTCTAAAATGAAATTATAAGATTCCGGTGAAACGGAGTTGGGCAATGCTGGGGAGCAACCCAACAAGGGATAGCCGGATGAAGCGGCATCATGCCAATGGGGAAGATGGTAAATTACCGTCTTCCCCAATTTTTATATAGATGCTGTTTCCGTATGCCTTAAAAAACCCATTCAATAAAATGGAGCGAAGCGACTTCATTATCAATGAATCAGAAAAAATTTTTAAACTCCTCAATTTATTACGGAAAATCTCTTCCGTTTAATTTGAAAAGCTACACCAGTAAAGCAAAAATTCCACGCGACCTATTGGTTCAACGAGTTCCGAAGAATTGACGGCAATTTCCAGGAAGTTAGGTATGATGTCCCCGAATTATGAACAGCCATCACTTCTAAAATGGTTGTTCAACAGAGTTGTTCTTATTTATACGATATGCATTTTTATTGCGGCAATTATCTGTATTGTTCTTAAATGGTTTTCAATTGAAGGATATGCATCTGCATTGAAATATTGTTCAGTTGGCGTTTTCCTGTTTGGAGCATTAATTGTTGCCGGCAACTCAGCGAGAACGGAAATCCCAGGTCCAAATTATTTTATCCCGACTCGCAGGGCTCACCATGAAAGCGTGAGCGAACATTTTGGAATGTGGAATAAGGGACTGCTGTTTTTTCTGATATCAAGTATTTGCTCGGTTTTATTGTTTGGAACGGGCTATTTGATTCAAAATCTAATTGTAAAAGCGTAGCCGATCTCTTAAAAAGATTTCCATGGCCATGCGGTCCCAGAAACCTCGCGAGGCTCTCGTTAAGTGCCAAATATGGATAGGAAGAATAAGTAAATGAATGATGAATTCTGTTATTTTCTCCGCGTTCGATATTCTGAGTGCGATGCGCAAAAGGTAGTGTTTAACGGAAGATATGTCGATTATGTTGATATAGCGGTCACTGAGTTTATAAGGGTCATTTGGGGCAACTACAATGATATTCTATCTGATGGAATCGATAATCAAGTTGTAAGCCTTTCGATAAACTGGAAAGCGCCTGCTCATTTCGATGAAATTATTGCCATTACCGTTAAACCAGTCAGAATTGGAAATTCATCTTATTCATTGCGGATTGATTTTTACAACCATGAGAGTTCAAAACTGCTGGCATCTGCTGAAATAGTCTATGTGATGGTTAGCGTAAACCAACATACAAAAATGGAAATTCCACAAGATATGCGCAAAAAACTTGAGAGAGGGGCTCCTGGAATAAAAATTGACCATGCGGGATTAAACGCCGGCCCTTAATCTTGCAGTCCAAATGACGGCAGGGACCAAAGCATTTTGAAAAATGGCCCGCATAATTATTTTACCATTCAAGGCGTTATCTGGTTACAAAGTTCCGCAAGTTCCGGGGGACAGTATGCAGAATTGACATCAATTTCTTGGTAGTTAAGACTGCTGTCCCCGAATTGCCGCTATACTTCGTTCTGACGCTATCCGTCATTCCAGCCCTTCACAGACGATTTCAGCTTCGCAATGATCAATGGGGCCCACAAAAAGCCACATGTATCCTGCTTCACGGTTGCCCCATGCTCACCACGGCCCCCTCTTCCGCTTGAAACTCGGGATCCACCTCTATGGTGGGTGCCGCCAGTTCTAGCCGCGCACCATCCCGGACCTTGACGTTAGGCCCCACTCTTATTCGGGTGTTGCATTCACATCGGCAAATGGTGCCCGAAGAAAAAATCTCATTCCGAAGGGTAACGTCATCTCCCGAACAATCGGGGCAGGAGGCAGAATAGGTGGAGAAGGTCTGATCACTGCCATACCCTTTGCCCCCACTGCTTTCGCCTCTAACGCGAAAATGGTAGGTTGTTGCCGGTGAAAGGCCTGAAATAACCGCGCTGGCGGCACGAGGGGTTGTCCCCGTCATAGGGCTCTGGGACGCATAGACCGAGTTCCCGTAGCGATCATCCGTCCCCCATTCAAAAACCACATCCGTGGCCTCCCCTTCTGGATCCGCGGTGCCGTTTAGTGTGGCCGTTGCAGAACCCGTCCCTGTGGCTGTGCCGGTGGTCACCGTCGGAGGATTCTCACCCAGACAGATGGGATCGGGACAGCCGTAGCCGAGATACTCCCAAATATAGGAGGTCAAGGTCCGCTGTCCGGTGTCCAGACCGGACCCTCCTTGGCAGAAGCCCCGCTGGCTTTCCACCCCGTGTCCACCGTAGGCGGAGATTTTCGCTTTGATGGTATCCTCACGGGCCCAAGGCCAGAGGGGGGTGTCCGTGAGGGTATCCCATCCCGTCTCTCCGTAAAGAGTGCCGGGCGTCCCGAGGGCGTGGATGATCTGAGCGCCCACCTGCCCACCCGATTTCCCAAGTGTCTTCAGTGTTGAGCCGTCTTCAACGCGGGGAAGATACCGTAGGCCCGCGAGGAGAGGGTTCAAGTGTGTCACCTCGCCGGTTCCCGGTGCCGTGCTGCTATAATTCGTGTCATTATATAGAACGTTATAGGAATGGGGGCCGGTGATCTGTTCCAAGCCTATCCGGCTGTTGAAGAGGATATTGTTCATGACATTGGCCACAGTGCCAGCCACCTGGACAACGCAACTTCCTTTATATTCCCCAGTCCCGTGCACATTGCCAAGAGTGTTGTTGAGGGCGTAGAAAGTGGGTGGCGTGATCCCCAGGTCGTTGTTCACATAGGCGACCACGCCGAAGGTAGAGTTGGTATTCATAAAAACGGCATTGTTCTGAAAACGGATGATCTCCCGGTCGCCCGGGCCGGTACTGGCGATTTGACCCACGTCGTTTAGGGCAATACAGCCGATGACATGATAGTTGGATGCGCCGTTGGTGGTAAAGAAGGTGGTTGTAGCGATAAAGTCGTCATCCGGCACATTGCCTTCGTCCTCCACATGGATCCCGTCAATGGAAATGCAGTTTAGAAAATAGGTGTGGTCGGCCCAATAGGCCACAAAGGAGGCGAAATGGTTGGCCTGATGGTCCGGGTAGAAATGAACATCCCGCCGGGAAACGCAGCGTCTCGCAATGTTGTACTGGGACCGGGTGTAGTCATCATACTCTCCCACGAACACAAAGCTGTAGGCGCTTCTGCCCCAAGCGGCGCAACCCTCCACAAGGCAGTGGTGGGAGTTTCGGAACCAGAAGTGCCCGAAGTAGGCCTCTTCCGAGGCGCAGTTGAGAACCCGGATGTGATGACAATCCTGGGCCCGAAAATTGCTGCCTCCGTTCTCTACAGCCCCGTTGCGAAAAAAGAAATTCTCAAAGGTGAGGTATGAGCGGTTTTCCCACAGGCTGACGGGGGCATATTGGTCGCCTCCGTCAATGATAGCCCCCAGATAGTTCTCGGCCCGTATGGTGATGTATTGTCCTGGAGCCCCGGATGGCATTTGGTCCCAGCCTCCAAACGGCCCGCACAGGTTGTTTTGTTCTCCGGTGTAGGTCCCGTCTCTCACCACCAATGTATCTCCCGGTTCAAGAGGCGTCACACCTTTTTTGATGGTCTTCCAAGGAGAAGAAGAAGAGCCGTTTCCCGCGGTATCACTGCCAGTCGTGCCGTCTACATAGTAGGTGGCTGCAAGGACATTACGCCCACCCAAGAGTACCGGTGAAAAAACAACAACAAAGACCAAAATCCAAAGGGCCGAAACCTTCGGCTTTGACCTGTTCATGACCACCTCCCCGGCAAGTGGTTATGGGACGACAATAGATCATTATTTTCCTACGAATATAAAGAGAATTTTCTAGACGGTCAAGGGGAAAGGGACCAAGCGATGATAGGATCTTATCCGGCCGACGCTCCATGGCCATACCGCACCGTGGCATCTTCAAAAGCAGAAAAATGCAGCTTTACGCTAATCCGGATGCCAAATGCCTGATCCAGGCATCAGTTTGAGAGACGCTTCGAAATCGCCTGGTGGACTTTTTCCATGAGCTTGGGCGTCTCTTTCTTGCGGTATCCCGAAAGGGAAATGGGTTCGCCGATATAGAGGCTGTAGGACCCCCTCCTGATTTTAAGACTCCCCTTGGTGGCAAGAAGGTGGCTGCCGTCTATGCTGATCGGTACGATGTCGCAGCCGGATTTCATGGCCAGGTTGAAACCACCCCGTTTAAAATCCTGCAGGCGGCCGTCCTTGCTGCGGGTCCCTTCCGGAAAGATGAGCACCGAGGCCCCGTCCCTGATGCGCTTGGCCGCAAGTGCAATGCTTTTCACCGCTTTTCTGGGGTCTGTTCTTTCGATGCCGATGTACCCGGCCCGTATCATGGCGGGTCCCAGAAAAGGAATTTTCATGAGTTCCTCTTTCAGGATGAATTTGAAATCCACCGGAAGGAAGGCCAGCAACGTCCAGATGTCAAGAAAACTCTGATGGTTGCTCATATAGATGCGGGGGATTTCAGGATTGACGTTTTCGAGACCCCGGACGGTGACGCGGATGCCGCACACAAGCAGAATGATTTTGGCCCACGGTACGGCGCAACGGAAATGAACCGATCGGGGGGAAGCCCCAAAGGCGGCAAAGGCGATGCCCCACAAACACATGAAAATGGAAAAGATGCCGATAAAGGCGTTTAGAGCAACATATCGCAGCATGTCAGGCAACCTCGGCGACGATCTAATTCTTGGGCAAAGGACCGGCTTTCAGGTGTTCAAAACCGTGTTTCAGTAACCGTAACGTATCATCCCAGGGAACATCCGTCAAACAGGGGGTGTTATGGGCAATTCGATTCTTAAAATTAGGTTTCCCCCGTCCCTTAGAACGTCCACTTTTCCGCCGTGCCGATGGATGATCACCCTTGCAAGGGGCAGATCGTGAATGGTCGTTTCCGCCTTTCCGGTGAACCGGGGGTAGAAAAACTGACTCAGGTCCTCATTTCCGAGCCCTTTGGCATCATGCCGAATGGTGATGATAACGGTTTCAGGGGCGCTTTCAGTGGAAAGAAAAAGCGTCTCCCCGTCCGGCATGTTGATCACCTCGTTTTTCAAAATGCAGCCCAGTGCCCGTCTTAAAAGAACCGCATCCCCTTGAATTTCGGGAAGGGACGGGGATAAAACCGTTTCGAGCCGAATGTTCTTTTTCCCCATGAGCTCCAGCTCTTCATCCAGAGATGCTCGAAGGGTATCGTTCACATGAACGGCACCCGGATGCAGGATAAACGGCTTGATGGAAGAGAGGATGCTCTTAAGGATGTCCTCAAGCCGGGCCACCTCCTCAACGATGATGGCCGCAAAGGCCTTTTGCCGTTCATCTCCGGACAGGGAGTCTTTCAATCGCCGGGCAAACCCGCCCACCGTTGCCAGGGGATTTCTCATCTCGTGGGCAAACCGCGCGGATATTTCTCCAAGAAGACGAATCTCTTCGGTGCGCAGGGCCTTTTCCTGAAGCTTCTTGAGTTGGGTGATATCCACCATGATACCTTCAAACCATTTGAGGTCGCCCGACTCATTCCAGAAAGGGATGGCCTGATCCATGAACACGTGCTTCCGCCCCTTTTTGTCCTTGACCACCCGTTCCAGACGGAATCCCTGTTCGTTCTTTTCCAGGATGTCCAAGGCCTTCCGGCTTTCAGCTTCATCGCATCCCCAGACCTTTTCCTGCCAGAAAAGCCGGTTCCCCAGCATCTCTTCGGGATCAAAGCCCAGGGTTTTGATCAAATAGGGATTGACGAATTCAATGGTGCCGTCCCTCAAAATGCGATAAACGCCCACGGGCAGGTTATCCACCAGGGTCCTGTATTTTTCTTCCGATGTCACCAGATCGGCGGTTCGCTCATGGACCCTTTGTTCAAGGGTGTGGGCATATTCCTCAATTTGGAGGCGCCGTTCCTTAAGGGCATCAAGCATGGTATTCAGGGACCGTCCCAAAACCCCGATTTCATCGTTGGGCCCGGGTCTGAGACGGGTTTCCCTTTCTTCATCGGCAATTTCCTGCGCGCCGGCCACAATCTTCTTGATGGGCCGTATGAAAAGGACGGCCACCATCCACACCAGAAAAAAGGAGACGCAGATACCCACAAATCCGATAGCCACCATCAGGGTTTTGGTCCGTGCCAGGCGAGCCATAATGGCGGAGCGATCCGCTTCAATTCTAACGAGGGCCACCACCTCACCCCGGTAGTCTTTCAAGGGCCCCAGCAAAATGGCGTCATTGGGAAAACGGGGGGGTGAAATGAAAATCCCGGCCTTCTTGTCCGAATCAAAGGGGAGATCTTGGGAAACGGAGGATCCTTTTTCAAGTCCTTTGGTGGACGCAAGGCAGGTATAGCTATTGGGGCTCTTTTTTTCGTAGACTGAAAAACCAGGTCCCCAGCACTCGGTCAGTCTCTTCAAAAACCAGCTGCCAAAAGGGTAACCGATTTCAAGGCTCCCGATGAGCACGTTGCCATGGAATACGGGCACGACCCCTCGAATTCCCAAGCCCGTCAACCCCCATTCCAGCCCTTTCATGCCCAGGCCGCTTTTCAATACGTCCATGATGCTCTTTCGGTAGGCGATCATTTCTCCAGACTGTTCCGGCCGGTGCACCCGGAGAAACGATTTTCCGGGCATGACATGAAAATGCAACTGACTGATGCCGAACTCCCTCTCCAATTCCTCAAAGAGGGGCCTGGCATAGGCCAGAAGTTCTTTGCGGTTCTGTTTCCAAAACAATTCCACAATGCGGGGATTTTGCGCAATGACCGTTGCCATTGAAAAGGCCTGCTCGCTTTTCTGGCGGACGGCAGCCTGAAATATTTCGTAGAAGCGAAAAAGCTCCTTTTTTTCCTCTTCTTTGATGATCTCCTGCTGGGAACTAAGGCCGATATAGACCAGGGAAGTGGTCCCCACGAAGGAGAAAAACAGATAGGGGATCAGCAGCTTCCATTTCAGGCTGATGCTCTGCACTCGGTTCAGGAAATCGGCGAACATGGTGTTTAATCGCTTTTAGGCAGCGGCATTTGGTTCATATCCCCAAGGATCCTTTTCTGCCGTTTGAGCACCCGGGCGTTCGGTTTTGTGGGAGACCAGCGATGGGGACTCGGCAAAATAGCCGCCAGGAGGGCTGCCTGACCTTTGGACAGGTTCCTTGGGGAAACATGAAAATACGTCTTGCTGGCGGCGTAAATCCCTCTGATACCCTTACCCCAATCCACCGTGTTGAGGTAGACTTCCAGAATCCGCCTTTTTGAAAGAAAGAGTTCAAGCAAGAGGGTATAATATGCTTCAAGCCCTTTTCTGATCCAGGTCCTCGCGGGCCAGAGAAAGACGGTTCTGGCAACCTGCATGGTGAGGGTGCTGGCCCCCCGGTATCCTTTTCCCGTTGCCATATCCTTTATCGCCTCGTTGAGTTCGATGAAGTCAAAACCGTAATGGGCCAGAAACCGCTGATCTTCGGCGGCAATGACCGCTCTTTTGACGTGTGGAGATATATTTTCAAAGGCGCACCATTTTACGGCTTTTTGGGGAACGCCGGCGTTGCCCAACATGAGGGCCGATCTTAGGGGCGTGATCAGGAAAAAGGGAGGATTCACATATCGCAGGGAAAGCACCTGCAAAAGAGTGACAAACACCAGCACCAGAAGCAAAAGAGAAAACCATTTTGCGATGCCGTATCGCTTTTTGGGTTTCTTGTCCCGGGCCCGCTGTTCTACACCTCTCTTTTTACGGCTTCCCATGCCTCATTCATTTGATTGGCGGTCGCATGCTCAAGGTTGATCCCTTTTCCGGTCAGATGCTTTTCCATTTCCTCAAACCGCATCAGAAATTTTCGATTCGCCGATCTCAAAAGGTCCTCTGCGTTGATGCCCCAGTGCCTTGACAAGTTGACCAGGCTGAAAAAGAGGTCTCCCAGCTCTTCCCTGACACCGTCTTCATCATCGCTTGTGACCGCGTGCTCAAGTTCCGCCACTTCCTCCAGCACCTTCCGCCAGATGTCCCCGCGGCCGGTCCAGTCAAAGCCTGTTTTGCCGGCCCTTTCGCTCAATCGATGGGCCCTTAAAAGCGCGGGCAGCGCAAGGGGTACGTGGTTCAGGGAATCGGAAACCGTTTGGGGTGCGTCTGCCTCCTCCCGCTTGATCCTGGCCCAATTATCCGCCACCTGTTCAGCCGATGAAACGCTGGCGTTAGAGAAGACGTGAGGGTGCCGGCGAATCATCTTGGCGGTTATTCTCTCGATCACCTGTACAAAATCAAATTCCCCGTTTTCCTCCGCCAGGGTCGTGAGAAAGATGATCTGGAACAACAAGTCTCCCAGTTCTTTGGAGATTTCCCCGGGGGAGCCGTTGTCCACGGCATCCAGCACTTCATAGGCTTCCTCAATGAGGTATGTTTTGATGGAGTCCTTATCCTGCTTCCTATCCCAGGGGCAACCGTCAGGCCCCCTGAGTCGCCGGACCAGGGAGAGAAGTTCGCCCATGGCCGCGCCCAGCCTTTCCGTGTTGATCTCTTTCATGATGACGTTCAGATTTTCCCCTTGAAAATCTCCTCAAGATCCTCCTTTTTTTGTTTAAAGGTTTTTTCCAGTTTTTCCTGGGACCCGGGGGGGATGAGGGACACCATGGCCTGGTAGGCGCTGATCACGACCGGCGCCAGCCGCGATTCTTTCACCAGGGTGGAATCCCGCGGCACAAAGAAGGTCACCAGGACAATGATCAAATAGCTGAGTAGGATGCCCTTTATGAGGGCGAGTCCCGCTCCCAGAATTCTATCAACCCATCCCAGGAAAATTTTTTGAAACAGTTTTTTAAAGAGCCACCCCAGCACATTGCAGATCACGAGCACCAGGAGAAAAATCAGGGCAAAGGCGATAAGGGGGAGGAATTTTCCCGGCGGAAGGAAGCTTTTCAGGAAATCGGCAACCTGCGGATGATACAGATTGCCCAGCCAGATCCCCAGCACAACCCCGGCCAGGGATCCGATTTCCCGAATGATACCTCTGAAAATCCCCCGGATGAGGAAAAAAAGAACCGCGGCAATAATGACGATATCGAGGATGTTCATGACGCTATTGGGCTGCCGGAAGGCTGATGCGCCTTCCTCAAAAGGTCGTTGACCGTTTTAACGGGATTAAAGGTGATGGCCGGCACCTGAACGAAAAGGGTAATCCAACGGGCCATTGAGCCGTTCCAGAGTCCGGGGTGTTCCAGGGCCTTTAGCTCTCTTCCCTCTTTGGATTTTGTGGAAATAAAGACCGTTTCAGGGTCCACGAATTTCCTCAGATCAAAGGGTTGGCCCTGCCAGTCCCTTACGCCGCATACCAGGTCCACCGGATTGAAATGGGTGGCATCTCCCAGTATGGCCTGCTGTCCGGCGTCGTCCGGGTCGATCTGGGCCGTCTCCACAATTTGACGGGATCTTTCCCCGGAGGCATCTTGGACCCAGAAAGGACCGCCGCCCGGTTCACCCGTGTTTTTTACCATGCCGCAGACGCGAACCGGGCGATTGAGCTGCGCCATGATCCATTCTTTTTCCGTTTCATGGCTTGCGTTCTTTAAAAAGGAAGGTATTTCAACCAGAAGATCCTCTCTCAGAAAGGTTCTTGCCGCGGCCATGACCCCCTGTTTGTTATGGTTTGGGGTGCCATTATTTCCCGACAGATCCTTCATAAAAGAAGCGATGCGATGCTGTATGGAAATGAGATACCCGCCCGCAATTCGCTTCCAGGTACGGGTCTCGCCCTTGAGATGATCGGGGACCACATTGTCGATGTTTTTGATAAAAACAATATCTCCCCGAAGGTCGTTCAGGTTTTCCAGCAAGGCCCCGTGCCCTCCCGGCCTGAACAGGAGGCGGCCACTGGCCAGGCGAAAGGGCCGATTCTCCAGATCCACCGCCAAAGTGTCGGTGGATCTTTTCTGAAGCGAAAAATCGACTTCGTAGATAACGCCATAGGCTTCTTCAAGGCCCTGAGCAATCCCTTTAAGACAATCTCTGAAATGGGGCAGGTGTTCGGGGGAGACCGTGAAATACAGGGCGCAGCGGCTCTTGGCGTCGCAAGCGTAGGAAACCGCTTCAACCAGGTGTTCCTCAAAAGCGGTACGGTTTCCGTCCGGATACGCATGAAACAAAAGGAGTCCCTTGGGCAGGTTTGCGTAGCCCATGCCCTCATCCCGCAACAGCCATCGAAGGATGTCTCTGAAATCACCTTTTTCTTGCAGCGCTGCAATTGAGAGCCCGTTTCCCGCCATGACGGAGGAAAGTTCCCTGAAAAAGGCAAAATGGTTGATATTGTTAATGAATTGTAGCATTTGCTTGGCCGGTTCCCGGCCGGAGAGGGCATCCCGGGATATCCGTTTTCGGTCGATTTCGCCCGGGCCGTTGAGGTACCCCAAAAGGACCTTGAACATTCTGGTGGCGGCCCCTGAAGCGGGAACGAATTTAACAAGGGAGCGGTTCTTACGCTCTTTCTCAAAAAGCGCTTCCAGGGATGCTTGTTCTTGAGCGTCAAAAACAGCGATGCCGTTTCCCGGAACACAGGGTGCCGAAAGCTTCAAATATGGCCTGGCGCGCTTAAAAAGTGACAGCTGCCGTTGGGTTTCCTCAAGGGAAATGCCATGGGCCTTCATCTGTTCCAGATCATCTTTATCAAACAGATGGTCGCTCATACCTTTTACCCCACATATCTCTTAATACCGTTACTCGCACAAAATGCTGCGGTATGCCTTCGAATGTCAACAAAAAAATCAAGGGGCCGACGGCGCAAAAAGCCGAAAGAAGGGCTTCCTTTGAAAAAGCAATTTACAGTTTTCTGTGGAATTTGGGAAAATCATAACTATAATTATAAGATTTCAAAGCAGAAGCCTTTTGATCGTTCCCGAAAATGGAGCCCGTCAGAAGGGCCTAGGCAATGATATACAGCCCTATTGTGGAGGTGATAGTCTATTGAATCCGTTCTATAAAAACCTCGCCCTGTGGCTGGTCATCAGCTTAATGATGGTCATGCTGTTTCAGATGTTCAAGCATCCGGACAGGAGCAAGGTCAATATCAGTTACAGTGATTTCTTGAATATGGTGGAAAACGACGGTGTGAACCAGGTGACCATTCAGGGGGAGAACATTACGGGCATGTCGGGCCAGGGGCCGTTCAAGACCTATGCCCCCAAGGATCCCGAATTGATCAGCCTGCTTAGAAGCAAAGGGGTTGCCATAACGGCAAAACCCATGGAGGAGTCTCCCTGGTTCCAGGTGTTTCTTTCCTGGGTTCCCATGCTTCTGCTCATCGGGGTCTGGATATTCTTCATGCGACAGATGCAGGCCGGCGGCGGAAAGGCCCTTTCCTTCGGGAAAAGCCGGGCCAGGCTCATGAGTGACGCACAGGACAAGGTCACTTTCGAAGACGTGGCCGGCATTGACGAAGCCAAGGAGGAACTGGGCGAAATTGTGGATTTTTTGAGTGACCCCAAGAAATTCACGCGGTTGGGAGGGCGCATCCCCAAGGGTGTCCTGCTGGTGGGGTCGCCCGGCACGGGGAAAACCCTTCTGGCAAGGGCCATTGCCGGCGAAGCGGGGGTCCCTTTTTTCACCATCAGCGGGTCTGATTTTGTGGAAATGTTCGTGGGGGTTGGTGCCTCCCGGGTAAGAGACCTCTTCAACCAGGGCAAAAAGAACGCCCCATGCATTATTTTCATCGACGAAATCGACGCCGTGGGAAGGCATCGCGGAGCGGGCCTGGGTGGCGGCCACGACGAACGTGAACAGACCCTGAACCAGCTGCTGGTGGAAATGGATGGTTTTGAGTCCAACGAAGGGGTTATTCTCATTTCGGCCACGAACCGGCCCGATGTTTTGGACCCGGCCCTTTTGAGGCCGGGCCGGTTTGACCGGCAGGTGGTGGTGCCGGTTCCCGATCTGAAAGGCCGTGAAGGGATCTTGAAGGTCCATCTCAGGAAGAAACTGGTGGCCGACAATCTGGATACGTCGGTGCTGGCCAGGGGAACCCCGGGGTTTACCGGCGCGGACATTGAAAACATGGTCAACGAGGCGGCCCTTATGGCGGCCCGGCGCGGCAAGGAAAAGATCGAGCTGGAGGATTTTGAGGATGCCAAAGACAAGGTCCTCATGGGAACCGAACGAAAAAGCATGATCATCAGCGAGGAAGAAAAGAAGATTACCGCCTATCACGAATCCGGACACGCCCTGGTGGCGAAGCTGCTGCCCGGGACCGACCCCATCCACAAAGTGACCATCATTCCAAGGGGTAGGGCCCTCGGTTTGACGCAGCAGCTTCCAATGGATGAAAGGCACACCTATCCGAAGGAACACCTGCTCAATAGCATTGCCATCCTGATGGGGGGCCGGGCCGCCGAGAAAATTGTATTAAACACGGAAACCACCGGTGCGGGAAACGATATTGAGCGGTCGTCGGAGATGGCCCGGAAAATGGTATGTGATTTCGGCATGAGTGAGGAATTGGGCCCTTTAAGTTTCGGCAAGAAAGATGAGCAGATCTTTCTTGGAAGAGAGCTGTCCCAACACCGGGACTATGGCGAAGATACCGCCAAGAAGATCGATGAGGAAGTCAGACGAATCGTTGTGGAGGCATATGACAAAACCTGTCTGCTCATCAATGAAAACCTGGATACCTTGCACAATATGGCTTATGCGCTTCTTGAAAAGGAGACGTTGAACGGCCAGGACATTGATGAAATCATGGCCGGCGACGAAAAGTGGAAGCGTAAGTATACGCCGTCGGAAAGAAAAGCCGAAAACCAAGGAAGCTCAACAGACGCCCCGGAGTAACCGCCAAAAGGCCGTCTTGTTCAATGGATTTTTCCCTTAAGTGGCATGAATACCGGCTGAATCTGGCCGCCAGAACGCATTTGATGGGCGTTTTGAACGTGACCCCCGATTCCTTCTCGGATGGTGGAAAGTTCTTTTCCGAAACCGAAGCGGTTTTGCACGGTATCCAGATGGCAAAGGATGGGGCCCATATCATCGACGTGGGCGGAGAATCGACCCGGCCCTATTCCGAGAGACTCCCCGTGGAAGATGAGTTGGCCCGGGTTATCCCGGTCATTCGACGGTTGAGCCGGGAAACAAGCGTCCCCATCAGCGTCGACACTTACAAATCAAGGGTGGCCCGGGAAGCACTGAAAGCGGGTGCCGCCATGATCAACGATATCAGCGCACTCCGCTTTGATCCCGAAATGGCCAATGTGGTAAAAGAAGCCGGTGTTCCGGTCATATTGATGCACATGCAGGGAACCCCTCTGAACATGCAGCTTCGTCCCACGTACACCCATCTGCTTCAGGAAATCACCGATTTTTTCCGGGATGCCCTGGCCCGGGCCGAATCGGCCGGAATTGATGAGAACCGGATCATTTTGGATCCCGGAATCGGATTCGGCAAGACCTTTGGCCATAATCTTAGGGTTATCCATCACCTCGAAAGATTCCGAGCCCTTGAGCGACCCTTGCTGGCGGGTCCTTCAAATAAAGCGTTTATCGGCAAAATACTGGACAGGGAAGCCCACGAAAGAGATACGGGAACCATGGCGGCTGTGGCGGCTTGCGTCATGAACGGGGCCCATATCATTCGGGTGCATAACGTAAAAATGGCCGCTGAAACCATCAAGGTAATCGACGCCATCAAAAGAGAACGTGTGAGCGAAGCGCTTTTGCCCTGAGACGAGAGATCCCATGCTTTTCTGTATTGACATCGGAAACACGAATGTTGTTCTGGGCGTGACAACAAACGACCAGATTCTTCATCACTGGCGGATCCGCACCGAAAAGGAGATCACGGCGGATGAATTGGGAATATTGGTGGGTAACTTCTTTCAATGGGAGGGGCTCGGTTTCAGCGATATCGACAGCACCATCATTTCCTGCGTGGTCCCGCCGTTGCTGAATACGGTGGAAGAGTTTGCCAGACGGTATTTTCAGGTGGATCCCGTCATTGTGGGACCGGGGCTCAAAACAGGGATGCCCATTAAATACGACAACCCCAGGGAGGTGGGTGCCGACAGAATTGTCAATGCGGTTGCCGCTTACGAAAAATACAAAAAGGCCCTGGTTGTGGTGGATTTCGGAACCGCCACCACCTTTGATTATATCTCTCGAAACGGAGAGTATATGGGGGGGGCCATCGCTCCCGGCGTTATTATCAGTTGCGAAGCGCTCTTTCAGGAAGCTTCGAAACTCCCGCGAGTGGAAATTTTTTCCAAACCGGCCTCCGTCATTGCCAAAGATACCATCAGCAGTATGAATGCCGGTATTATCTACGGTTACGCGGGGTTGGTGGACGGAATTGTGGACCGCATGATACGCGAGTCCGGGGAAGAACCCGAAGTCATCGCCACGGGAGGCCTGGCGCCCCTGATTTCCGAAGTGTCTGAGACGATCCAGCGTGTTGAAGAATTTCTCACCCTGCACGGCCTGATCATTCTTTTTAACCGGAACATTCGATAGACCCGCCAAAATTTCAGGCCCTTCGAGGACGAATTGTCATGATCAAGCCCTTAAGATTAAGGCCGGCAAGACTAAGGCCGGGGGATGCCGTGGGCATTGTATCGCCGGCGGGACCGGTCAGAAGCGCCGAGCTTTTGGACTGCCAACGGTTTCTGGAAGAAAAAGGCTTCAGGGTCCGCATGGCCCCCCACGCCCATGACCGGCGGGACTATCTGGCCGGCAGCGACAACGACCGCCTGGAAGATCTGGAAGAGATGTTCCTGGATGACGACATCAAAGCGATCTTCTGTTCCAGGGGCGGATACGGCAGCCTGAGGCTGCTGGACCGGATTGACTACGAACTCATCGGGAATCATCCCAAGATTTTTGTTGGATACAGTGATATTACGGCGCTTTTGACGGCCATTTTCAAACAAACGGGTTTGATAACATTTCACGGACCCATGGGAAAAGAGTTTAGCGGGCTGCCGGAAAGGATATGGGAACATCTGTTTCAAATGATTTCCTCCGAGCGGCCCCTGTCAATTGACCCCATGGAGGGTTATCCGCTCAGCAGGGGCAGGGCCACCGGACCCATTATGGGGGGGAACCTGTCACTGCTCTGCCAGCTTCTGGGGACCCCCTATATGCCGGATCTGGACGGTTGCCTCCTGTTTATTGAGGACCGGGGAGAGGCCCTTTACCGGATCGACCGAATGCTCACCCATCTCCGACTCTCCGGATGTCTGAAGGGGATAAAAGGGTTGCTGACGGGCAGCTTTTTGGGCTGCGGAGATGCTCCGGCCATCGAGAATTTGATTAAGGAAAACTTCACACCCATGAACATTCCCATCGTGGCGGGATTTCCCCTGGGGCACGGCCCCCGCAACATCACCCTTCCACTGGGAATGCCGGCGGAACTGGACACCCACGCCATGAAGCTCTCCCTATGGGAATCAAATGTTGTCTAACGCATGGCGGATATGGGCAAAAACCTTTCTTCTCCAAATGATGGACCGGTGAATTTCAAGTCTTCGGGGAGTACCGCAAAAAACCCGTTATCGCCATTGGCCCGCTGGTTAAAGGACGGTTGCCGAACAATGCGGGTCACGGGCCTGTCGGGAGCGGCCCGGGCCTATGCATTTTCCTGTTTTCTGGACGAACTGACCAGCCCCTGCCTGGTGGTGCTGCCCGATAGAAAACGGGCTGAACGGTTTTACCGGGAAATTCGGTTCTTTTGGGGCGCTTCCAATGGAAACGGCGATAACGGGGGGCTTTATCGATTCCCCCCCTATGACATGTCTCCCTTGACGGGACTCAGTCCTCACGGGCAGGTGATCAGCGAACGGATCAATGCCCTTTATGCGATGATGACCGAACCCCGCCCCGTGGTGGTCACGTCACCTGAAGCCATCTGCTATCGGGTCATGCCCAAAAGTGCACTGCTGCGTGCCCTTGAATACCTGGAGACAGGAGAGGAGGTGGATCGGGAAGACCTGATCAAAACCCTCGAGGCCAATGGGTATCAACACACTTCCATGGTGGAGGAGCAGGGGGATTATTCCATTCGGGGAGGGGTGATTGATCTCTTTTCCCCGCGCTATCCCCAGCCCACCCGCTTAGAGTTCTGGGGCGACCGGCTGGAATCGATCCGTCATTTTGACCCCGTCAGTCAACGGTCCGAGAAAGGGCTCAAGGAGTTGATTCTGTTACCCGCCTGTGAAGTGATCAAGGGAAAGAAGAACATTCTGCGGGCCAGGTCAATGGGACGGCTTCCGGGCCACTACGGCGCCGACAGCCCCTTTCCCGGCCAGGAAGCCTGGTTGAATCACTTTTATGAAAGCCCGGATACGATTTTCCCATATCTGCCCGAAAGAAGCGTCTTAGTGCTGATGGAGCCCGGCACCATAGAAAGGGAAGGGGAAAAGACCGAAAAGAGATTTCACCGGGATATCGAAAAATACCGGGAGGAGTGTGCCGGGAAAGGGGAGCCTTTTCCCGATACCGAAGGGCTTTTCGTGCCCTTTGGGGAGATCCGTCGGCTGGGTGCGGGATACCGGAACATCGGCTTTCACGAACTGAATCTGGACCACGACGGGTCGGCTGAAAAGAGCCTCAGGTTTGAAGGGCGCTTTGAAATTGAAGCGGATTTTGAAATCCGGCTTGCCGCCAAAGGCAGGATTTCCATGGCGCCATTTGCAAACAGGCTGGATAAGTGGATTAGGAGCGGCTCACAGGTGGTCATCTCCTGCAGCACCCGCCAGCAGGCCCATCGGCTGCAGGAAATCCTTGGCAACTATGATGTGGCCGTGGCAAAAGTGGTCGACCGGTGGCAAGAGATATCCCATGGCCGCGGACTGACCATCTGCCTCGACCGCTTGGCGAGAGGGTTTGCCTGGCCGGAACTCGGGCTTTATGTGGTGAGCGAAGAGGAAATCTTCGGTTCCAGCCGGGCCGGCCTGAGACGATCAAGGAAAAAACGCCGTCCGGGCCTTTCCTTATCGGCGTTCAGCCAGTTGAAAGCCGGTGATCTGGTGGTGCACGAGGAGCATGGTATCGGTCGATACATGGGCCTTTCCACCCTGGAGGTGGCCCGGCGCACCCACGATTTTGTCATTATTGAATATGCCGCTAATTCAAAGCTCTATCTGCCGGCCGAGCGGGTCAGCATTTTGCAGAAATATGCGGGCGCCGATGAAAAGAACCCCAGACTGGACCTGCTGGGAGGGCAGGCTTGGGGCCTGGCCAAACAAAAGGCGAGAAAATCCGTTAAAAAGATCGCCAGGCAGCTGGTGGAATTGTACGCCCTCAGAAAGTACCGGAAGGGATTTCGGTTTTCACCACCGGACCCCTATTTCCGCGAATTTGAAGCGACCTTTGAACACGAGGAAACCGATGATCAGAGCAAAGCCATTGATGACGTGCTGGAAGACCTTTCATCGGACAAAAGCATGGACCGTCTCATTTGCGGCGATGTGGGTTTCGGCAAAACGGAAATTGCCATTCGGGCGGCGTTTAAAGCGGTATCCGATGGAAAACAGGTGGCCTTTCTGGTCCCTACAACGGTTCTGGCGGAGCAGCACTATGAAACATTCAACAAGCGCATGACACCCCATGGCGTTCGGGTGGGGATCCTGAGCCGGTTCAAGACCAGGGCGGAGCAGGGAAGAATCATCGCAGAAGTCCGATCGGGAAAAGTCCACATCCTCATCGGCACCCATCGAATCCTCCAAAAGGACGTATCATTCGCGGATCTGGGTCTCGTCATCATCGACGAGGAACAGCGATTCGGGGTCAAACAAAAAGAAGCGCTCAAGAAATATCGCGCCCTGGTGGATGTGCTCGCCATTACGGCGACGCCGGTTCCCAGAACACTTCAAATGTCCATGATGGGCGTAAGGGATTTGAGTGTCATTGAAACACCGCCCAGAGACAGGCGCGCCATAGAAACCTATCTTTCCTCCTTTGACGAAGGGACCGTCAAGAGAGCCATCCAAAATGAAATGGAAAGGGGGGGCCAGACCTTTTTTGTGCACAACAGGGTTCAAAGCATCGCTCGTACGGCCGATCAGTTGAAGAAACTGGTTCCGGAAGCCAGGTTCGCGGTTGCCCATGGACAAATGAAGGCGAGGAACCTGGAAGACACCATGATGCGGTTTTTGAAACGGAAAATCGATGTTCTGGTCTGCACGACCATCATTGAGTCGGGACTCGACATCCCTTCGGCAAATACCATCATCATTAACGAAGCCGATAAACTGGGCCTGGCGCAGATTTATCAGCTGCGGGGACGCGTGGGACGCGCCAGCGAAAAAGCCTACGCCTACCTGTTGATCACGCGGGATTCCGTGCTCACGAGGGATGCGGAAAAGCGCCTAAAGGCGCTGATGGATTTTTCCAATCTGGGTGCCGGCCTTCACTTGGCCATGCATGACTTGAAAATCAGAGGCGGTGGCAATATCCTGGGTTTTTCCCAGTCCGGCCATATTTCCGCGGTGGGGTATGAACTCTACCTCAAATTGATTGAGCGCACCGTTGCTGAATTGAAAGGGGAAGAGTGGCAGGACGAGGTGAATCCTGAAATCAACATCGATGTTCCCGCGTTCATTCCCGAAGACTACATAATGGATACGGACATGAGACTGAATCTGTATCGCCGCCTGTCGAGCTTGGTTCTGAAGCCCGACCTTGTGGAGATGACAAAGGAGATTCAAGACAGATTCGGAACCCCGCCGCCGGAGGTCCGGAACCTCCTTGAACTCATGAGCATCCGGCTCTGTTTGAAGCGGCTTCGTATCGCAAAACTGGATAGCGGCAAAGGGACTCTGACGCTGACCTTCACCAAAGACCCCAATGAAAACAGGGAACATCTTCTAAAACTCCTGGAAGAGCGTCCAAAACGGTTCAGATGCTCCCCCGACGGTAAACTTCACATTCTTGCGGGATCACTCGCATTTCCGGAAGACCTGGGGAAGGTTGAAACGATCCTTTGTCAATTGGATCCGTAAAACCTTATGGTTTGGCGCGCTCACCGGGCGAATGAAAAATATGCTTGCTTTTTTTCCAACGAGCTTGCTACTTTAAGAAATTTAGAGACTTTTTTGGGCTGCATACATTTTGATTAAAGAACCCACTGGCAAATGAAGGATCGATCTCTGTTTAAAAGCAATCCATGCCGCTTTTATGCAACCCTTTTTGTACTGTGGGCGTGTGGAATATCATTTTTTTGGGGGTGTGACCGTCTCGGTTTGAGCACGGGGCCCGTGGTTCTGGTGGTCGGGGACCAACGGCTTACGGCGGATATTCTGAAGCAGGACATGGATTTTGCCAGCGAGGGGCTTCCCATTGCCACAGAGGATGCGGAAAAAACCAAAAAAATCCTGCTGGATCAGGTCATTGACCGCTATTTGATATTGGAATATGCGCGGCGCAAGGGTATCAACGTTTCAGATGAAGAATTTGACAAACATCTCATGGACATCATGGAAGGCTATACCAAAGACCTGTTTGACCAAACACTGCTTCAAAAGTGGGGGGACCCCGACGCCTGGTTGCGGCGGTTTAAAGAGGAGTTGGTCATTGAAAAGGCCATCGGTTCGATCATTCTTGAGGCGGGGACACCTGATTACAAGGAGATCAAAGCGCATTTTGAATCGGATCCGAACCATTTCAAGGTACCTGAAAGAGTGAAATTCAGGCAGATTTTCTGTCGAACCCGAAAGGAGGCTAACGAAATTCGTGCCAAAATCCGTGCGGGTGAAGATCTGGCGGCCCTGGCCCGCACCATTTCTGAAGATCCGGAAGGGAAAAACGGTGGTGAGGTGGGATGGATCGAAAAAGGGACCCTGGACGAACCCATAGACAAAATGTTGTTCAAAATGGCACCAGGGGACACGAGCCCGGTCATCAAAGGCCCTTCGGGGTATCATATTTTTGAAGTCCTGGACCGTCGCCCGGAGGGTTTTCCGGCTTTTTCGGAAGTCATCAGCGAAATAGAAGAAGCACTTCTTCGGAAAAGACGTGCTTCCCTCTATAAACGGTGGCTCAAACGGCTGCGCACGGAAATAAAGATTAAAATTCATCAAAAAGCGATCGATCAGTTGGAGTTTTCTTAAAATGAGAAAGTTGGCCTTGGTTACGGTTTTTTTCTTGTTTGTGGGTGCGGGTGCCTTTCAGTGCAGAAAGGCGTCGGGTGAAATTTACAATCGTGTTGTGGCCATTGTTAACGCCGACGTGGTCACCTTGTATGAACTCAATACCCGCATGAGACAAATGACCGGCATGCCCCCTGACGCACTCAAAAGAAAGTCGGAAGCCCAATATCTTGAGGTGCGGAGAAAGACCCTTGAGATGTTGATTGAGGAGAAAATAGCCCTTGAGAAAATAAAGGAAATGAAAATCAACGTCTCACAGTCTGAAGTGGATGCAGCCATTGAAAGGCTTAAGGAGGAGAACAATCTGACCCAGGAGGATTTGGTTGCCGCGCTCAAGCAGCAGGGACAGAGCCTTGAGGAATACCGAAAGAAACTGAAAACGGAGCTTGAGAGAAGACGACTCATCAATTACGAAGTCCAAAGCAAAATCATTATCACGGATGAAGAGGTGAAGGCCTATTATGATGAACACAGGGACGAATTCAGCACCAAAGGGAAGGTTCATCTGGCCATGATTTTTCTCAAGCAGGAAGATCCGGGTGATGAGGAAGAAGCCCGGGCCCTAAAAGGCAAGGCTGAACAGATCATCCGGGAGGTAGGGTCCGGCGAGGATTTCGGAAAGCTCGCACGTAAGTTCTCCGACGGCCCCGGCGCAGGGGAGGGCGGCGATCTCGGTGTTTTTAAAATATCGGAACTCAATCCTGAAATGGCCGCCACCATCAAAGATCTTCATAGCGGCGAAATCGGCGCGCCGATCATCAGACCGAATGGCATACAAATCATCAAGGTGGTGGAAAAAGATGAAGGCGCGGAAAAGTCATTTGAGCAGGTGAAAAATGCCATCCGCTCCATCCTGTACCGGGAAAAAGTGAATCAGGCATATGCCGCCTGGATCAAGGAATTAAGAGAGAAATCATACACCAAGATTATCTTCTAGATCTTTTTGGTCTTTTTTGGATATGGGTCGAGATCATAAAAAGCCGTTGAATGGTGAAACCGATGATTGGGTCTTTTCGTCCGGTATTTCCCTGGGCGCACTGCTTAAGAGAGAGCGGGAAAAGAAAGGACTCAGCTACACTCAAATTTCCCAGCAGACCCGTCTGAGACCCCATTTTCTGGAAGCCATTGAAAACGAAGACTGGGAACACCTTCCGGCCCCGACCCTCGTAAAGGGGTTCATAAGATCCTATGCCCGGGTTCTGGGGCTTGACCCGGAAAGGCTTCTGGATCTTTACAGGGAGGAAACGGGGGATGGCGATTTTTCCCAGGAATTCGTCATAACGACCCCTGCCCAAAAGAAGAAGTGGCCCTTTTGGGTATTCGGTCTGGTTATCCTTCTGGCGGCGGCAGCAGGTTTTTACGCGTGGTTGACGTTTTTTCCCGCCGAAAAAGAGACGAATGTTCCGGAAAATGCAGGCGTTCAGCAATTGGCTGACGACAAAATGCCGCAATTGCCGGATAAACAACGAAAGACCGAAACCGCTGAGGTCAAAAATGACGATAAACCCAACATCGCGGATTCGGAATTACGCGCCAATGGCCAAGGGGAAAGCCGTGACGTTCCGGCGGAACCGAAGGAACCGCCGAAGGAATCGGCAAAACCGGCGGTGTCCCTAGAGGTGGCACAGGAAAAATCCGAGACGGAGATCCCCAAGGAAACGGTCGAAACAGGAAGCTTGAAGTTGCATTTGAAAGGGTTTGTGAATGAAAGGACCTGGCTCAGGATATCCATTGACGGTCTGAAACCGAAAGAGTATGTATTTGCACCTTCGGACACACCCGAATGGAAAGCGCGTAAGGGGTTTGAACTGTTGATCGGCAATGCCGGGGGCATTGCCCTTGAGTTCAACGGCAAAAAGATGGATAATCTTGGAAAACGGGGGCAGGTGGTTCGAATCAAACTTCCGGAGGAGAGAGAGAGGAGTTCGTCTGAAAACTGAAAATGGAAAACATATTAGAAATATTTGAAACCAGGGGATTTTTTGAGCAATCCACTGACAAAGCGTCATTGTCCCGGATGCTGGAGCGGCCCACGACCTGTTACATCGGTTTTGACCCGACCGCCAAGAGCCTTCACGTGGGAAGTCTGCTTCCCATAATGAGTCTGGTGCACATGCAGAATGCCGGACACCGACCGGTGGTTCTGGTGGGGGCTGGGACGGCCCTGGTGGGTGATCCCAGCGGAAAGACCGAGATGCGCCGGATCATGAGCCGCGAGGAAATCAATGAGAATGCCGTCGGTCTCAAGGAACAGCTTTCCAACTTTATCGATTTCAGCGGAGATCGCGCCGTCATGGCCAACAACGCCGACTGGCTGACGGGCCTCAAGTATGTGGATTTCCTGCGGGATATCGGCCGACACTTCAGCGTAAACCGTATGCTTGCCGCGGAAAGCTACAAAATGAGATTGGAAACCGGTCTCAGTTTCATCGAATTTAACTATATGCTGTTGCAGGCATATGATTTCTGGCATCTTTTCAAGCATTACGACTGCCGGCTTCAGATGGGTGGTAATGACCAGTGGGGCAACATTTTGGCCGGCGCCGATCTGATCAGGCGCCTGGAGGGGGAAATCGTCCACGGTCTCACGTTTCCCCTTCTGACCACCGCATCCGGCATCAAAATGGGGAAAACCCACGAAGGGGCCGTATGGCTCGATGGAAAAATGACGCCCCCTTATGACTATTATCAGTATTGGGTCAACCAGGATGATGGCGACATCGGAAGGTTCCTGGCCATCTTTACCCTGTTGGATATGGACGAAATCAATCGGCTGAGAGCGCTGCAGGGTTCCGAAATCCGTGAAGCCAAAAAAGTATTGGCCTATGAAGCCACACGCTTGTGCCACGGTAAAGAAGCGGCGGATCAGGCACGTGCTGCCGCTGAAAAGCTCTTTGGCGGAAACAGGAAGGTCGGGGACGAATCCGTTCCCAGCTATGAAATAGCGCCCGGGGTTCTTGAGGACGGGGTTCCCGCCTACATCCTCTTTGAAAAAGCCGGTTTGTGCCGGACCAGAGGGGAAGCCCGTCGATTGATCTCCCAAGGCGGCGGCTATTTAAACGACTTGAAGATATCGGTTTTTGACCAAACGGTCGGCACGGATGATTTGGGAGAAAATGGTTTGTTACTCAGAGCGGGTAAAAAGCGATACATGAAGGTAATACCCGGACCACGGTAAGAACAGTACCATTGCATCCGCATGGAAGATAGCGGTCAAGGTGTTAGATGAAAAGCGGAAAAAAGAAAGCCGGTTCTGGTAAGAACAAAGGTAAGAGGACTGATGGGAAGCCGGTGTTCAAACACACCGATTTGGCACCAGTGGTGCAGCGGTCCGATACCGCGCTGGTCCCTTACGATCCGCTTCAAATATATCTCCTGGAAATCAAGCAATACAGTCTTCTGACCCGGGAAGAAGAGATAGAACTGGCCACCCGAATACGAGAACAAAACGACGATGATGCGGCCTTCAGACTGGTGACCTCAAATCTGAGGTTGGTTGTCAAGATCGCCATGGATTTTCACAGGTACTGGACCAAGAACCTGCTGGATCTGATTCAGGAAGGGAATCTGGGCCTGTTACAGGCGGTGAGAAAATTCGACCCTTATCGCGGCATAAAGTTTTCCTATTATGCATCTTTTTGGATCAAGGCGTATATCCTCAAATTCATAATGGATAATTGGAAAATGGTTAAGATTGGGACAACCCAGAGTCAGAGAAAGCTCTTTTTCAATCTTGCCAAGGAGAGGGACAAGCTGATTGCACAGGGTTTTACGCCCGAGCCGCGTCTTCTGGCCGAAAAGCTGGATGTCAAAGAATCGGAAGTCGTTGAAATGACACAGCGGCTAGGGGGATGGGAGGTATCTCTCAGCGCGCCGGTAAGCGAAGACTCCAGGGAATCCTACGGATCTTTTC
Source organism: Thermodesulfobacteriota bacterium (assembly GCA_028278625.1). The sequence continues at coordinate 17,623 of JANQDY010000122.1, read as the reverse complement.
TGCCGGACCCTGCAATGGCGGTTGACGACCAACTGTCCAATGACGAAAGCAAGAATATTTTGACCAGAAGCCTCCAGGAGTTTCGCAAAACCCTTTCCGGAAAAGAAGCCGATATTTTTGACAATCGGATTTTGGCTGAAAAGCCCCTGACCCTCCAGGATCTGGGGGACAAATACAAAATTTCAAGGGAAAGAATTCGGCAGATTCAGGAAAAAATCATTAAGAACATTCGGAAATGGTTAAAGGAAAAGATCCCGAATTTTGAGGAGGAATATTCCGACTTTCTGAAGTAGATATTTCCTTGGTCTACCAGGAAGAAGGGTGTCAATAAACGCCTATGAAATCATTGTCTGCAATATCGAACGCGTTTCTATCCGAATGCGGGATTTTTCCTGTGCCCAACGGGGTGAAGCACGTTCTCCTGCTACAGTTGATCCTTCTTGCTTTTCCCTTGAGCAGCTGTGTAACGGCAACGAACCACGGGCCTGAACCAGTGATAAATCCGGTGGCTGAAGCCGTCCGGGAACAAATGGCCCCACCCGATAAACCGGACGCGACCCAGAGGGCCTATGAAAACTACTTGCTGGCTTCGGTGGCGCTGAATCAGGGCCGGTTCCAGGATGCCAGGGCACACCTTGAACGCGCCATCGAGAATGATCCCGATTCCGTCTTTCTAAATACCAAAATGGCGGTTCTGCTGAAAGGGCTCAAAGAATATCCGGAAGCCCTGGCCTATGCCCAGAAAAGCGTCAATATGGATCCCAGGAACATCAAGACGCTGATTTTGCTGGGGGATTTGTATTCATTAACCGGCAATGATGATCTTGCCATTACGGAATACCATAACATTCTCAAACAGGACCCCGGCAATAAGCGGGTGCGGTTGCTTTTGATCACCATTATGGTCAGGAAAAAGCAGTTCGAGCAAGCCCTGGAGCAGCTGGATACGTTGATCGAGCAGGACCCGGAAATGATCATCGCCCATTACTACAGGGGACGAATCAATCTTGAGACGGGAAAATACACGGCAGCTGAAAAGGCGCTCAACGAAGCGCTCAAACGCAACAAAACCCTGGAGCCGGCCCTCTTTGACAAGGCAACCCTATACCAGATCACCAACCGGCAGAAAGAAGCGGCCAGGGCCTATGAAGATCTCCTTTCTCTATATCCCGACAACATTCCGGCCAGGGAACGGCTGGTTGAAGTGTACCTTAAACTGGGGCAGAAAGATGATGCGGCCTTTCAGGTGGAGGAGATCAAAAAACACGCCAAACCGGGGGCGCCGGAACGACAGGTGTTGGGACTCATCTATCTGCGGCAGGGCAGAATTGACGAATCAATCGCTGAGCTGGAGTTGATTCTAAGAGCATGGCCCAAGGACGACAAGTCGCGGTATTATCTGGCCACCGCCTATGAAGAAAAGGGAGATACGGACAAGGCGTTGGAGCATTTCAACGGGATTGATCCGGGGTCCAGATATTACCGCAACGCGCAAATGCATATCGTCCATTTGCTGATACTTGAAGAAAAATTCGATGAGGCCAAGAAGACCCTTGAAGGATTGATGGAAGATGAGGGGGACAATACGGACCTGTATCTCATGCTGGCCGCCATCTATGAGGCCCAGGAGAAATATGACGCGGCGATTCGTGCGGTTCAAGAGGGGCTTGAGCTGGATAACAACAATGTTGCCCTTCGGTTTCGGCTGGGTGTCCTGCTGGACAAGGCGGGCAAAAAAGAAGCGTGCCTTCTGGAGATGCGAAAAGTCCTGGAATTGGACCCGCAAAATGCGGATGCCCTCAACTACATCGGCTATACCTATGCCGAACAGGGCATCCGTCTGGACGAAGCCCTTTTTTTGATTCGAAAAGCCCTGAAACTAAAGCCCAAGAGCGGATATATTATCGACAGCCTGGGATGGGTCTATTTTCAGAAAGGCCAATACAAAAAAGCGCTGGAAACCCTTTTAAAGGCGGCGACCCTGACGGGAGAAGATCCCACGATCCAGGAACACCTGGGGGATGCGTATGTTAAGTTAAAGGAATACAAAAAAGCACTTCAACACTACGAAAAAGCGCTCTCTCTGGAGCACCCGGATGTTACGCGGATAAAAGAAAAAATTGCCGAAGTGCGCGAAAATCTGAATTCAGAAAATTGAATCTCACCAAAATCCATTGGGGAATCAACACACTTCTGGCGGTCATGACGTTCCTTGGCATACAGGGTTGTTCCCTTCTAACGGTCAGACCCCCTGCTCCCGCACTGGACGATGACTGTGTCAAATCCATTGTCTCTGCTTTTGCCGAACAGGAAAAAGCGGCGAAAACGCTCTTCTATACAGGCTCGCTGACCCTTAAAGGCCGGGATTCCGAAAACTCGGCCCAAATTCTCATGATTGTCGATACCCAGGGAGATATGTCCGAAAGGGACGAGGACGTTTTTACCCGTGGGCGCATGAAAATGGAGATTACGCACCCTTGGGGAAAATCCCTGCTTCACATATTGCTGGAAGACCAACAGCTGAACATCATGGACTTCAATGAAAAGCGGTTTTACAAAGGGCGTCTCAGAAGCAGATACCTCTCATCATACCTTCCGGTTCCGCTCAATCCGGCAATCCTTTGGTCCCTGGCCAGAGCTTTTCCGGCGCTGCTGAATCACCAGGAAACCGCATCCAAAAAAGGAGATCAAATCGATCTTCTGGATGCTCATGGCGCAACTGTTCAGGCGTTTGAGCTCTATTTGAGCGAACCGCTCCCCCACCGGGTGATTTTCGTAAGAGAGAAGGCCGAAATGGTTTTTTCCGGCTTTGAAGATGATTTTGGGATCATCTATGCAAAGGAATTGTCCCTTGTCAGCCCCGGCCACCACATGTCGCTTGCCATTCTGATCGATCAGATCAAATTCAACAGCCCCATTCCGGAAGCGGTTTTCAAAATGGTCCCGCCCCGTGATTTCGAGACCATCCATTTAAAGGACGACCATCGGGAGCCGTAGATTTGGATATCTCTTTTGTGATCGTCAACTGGAACACCAAAGCCCTTTTGCTGGAATGCCTGGCATCCATTTTCCAAACCGTCACCCAATTGACTTTCGAGGTGTGGTTGGTGGACAATGCTTCAAGCGACGGGAGCGTCGCGGCCGCAAAGAACGCCTATCCGGACATCAACACCATTATAAACGGCAGGAATCTGGGATTTGCCGCCGCCAATAACCTGGCCTTTGCCAGAATGAGGGGCCGCTATGCCGTCTTGATCAATACGGATGCCCGGCTGACGGTCGGCGCCGTCAAAACCCTGTACGATTTCATGGAAAAAACGCCGGATGTTGCCATGGCCTGCGGCCAATTGCTGAACGAAGACGGCTCAAAACAGAATTCAATGGCGCCCTTTCCCACACTCCTTTCCTTGCTCACAAACGAGACCCTCTTAAGGATCATGTTTCCGGAGAAGTATCCCAGCAAAAGAAGAGATTATACCCTGCCCGTAGATGTGGATTCCTGCATCGGGGCATGCATCATGGTTCGGAAAAGGGCCATGGACGAGGTGGGTTTTCTGGATGAGCGATATTTTTTCTTTATGGAAGAGACGGACTGGGCTTATCGTATGAAGCTTGAGGGATGGAGAATCTGTTTTGTTCCGTCCGCGGAAATCTTCCACGCTCAGGGCAAGACGGTGGGGAGCAGCGGGGGTGCAAGAATTCTCTTTTATCGGTCACGGTACCAGTATTTTGAAAAATGGCACAAAAGATCTTTTTTGCTGGTCCGGGTGATGACCTTCTCCCGGTTGTTGGTTAACACCCTGATGAATTTCCTGGCGGTTCTGTTCACTTTTGGGGCTAACAGGCGGTTCAGAAATAAACTGATGGTATACACGGAGCTGTTGTTGTGGCATCTGCGGGGGTGTCCTTGAGGGAAATGGAAACGGCGAAACTTCTGAAAGGATCCGCGAAACCCCTGGATACGAAAGGTTCCATCCTGATCATACAACTGGGGGATATCGGAGATGCCGTGTTGACGCTCCCCCTCATCGAATCGGTGTATCAGGCTTTTCCGGGGCGTCCGATTCTCCTTTGCGTCAGGGAACATGCCAGGGATCTGATGGAAGATATTCCCCATGTGCATCAGGTGCTCTCCGTGAACAAGCAAAAACGGACCCTCAAAAATGAAATGATCCATCAGCTCGGGTTTATAAAAGCGCTTCGAAAGCACCGTCCCGCCGTGGCCATCGAACTGCGAACAGGGACCCGGGGCGCCGTGATTGCGGGATTATCAGGGGCAACCACGCGCATTGCACGATATGCCAATGACGGGACCCTGTGGCGAAACCGCCTGTTCACCCATCTTGTGAGGCCCACGCGGGAATATGGCCAATACGCCGCGGCCCATCACCTCAATATCGTGGCACCCTGGGGATTTCGCCAGAAGGATCCGAAACCCAGGATTATGGCTGGTGCGCGTCGCCGCAAGAGGGCGGAAGCCATCTTTCGAAAAGCGCGGGTCCCCATGAATAAACCCCTGGTGGCGGTTCATCCCTTTTCACTGTGGCGGTATAAGGAATGGCAGGTGTCCGAAATGGCATCACTGCTGGACCGCATTCAGGGGGAACATCACTTAAGCGTTCTGGTTACGGGGGCTCCCAATGAAAGGGAAAGGGCCCGTCGCCTCGTGGAAAAATGTCGGATAAAGCCTTATAACCTTACGGGGGAGACACAGATTGGCGATATGCCCGCCGTCCTTCTGGCATGCGCCCTTTTCATCGGTGTCGATACGGCGGCCCTCCATATTGCCGCGGCCGTGGGGATTCCCACCGTGGGCATCTTCGGCCCCTCGTCCTGGATCAACTGGGCACCCCGGGGCGGGAATCATCTTATCGTGAAAAAGGGCCTTGCCTGTCAACCCTGCAGCCAAAAAGGGTGTGACGGGTCCGAGAGCAGTCGTTGTTTGAAAGAGCTGACGACAAATGAGGTTTATGGCGTGATCAGGAAAATGCTGGGTGAAATCCGCTTAAACAAAGAAGCGCCCGGATTGAGTGGGAGAAGGCGGACGCCATGATGGAAGAGACGGTTCGAAATTCCACTCGGAAAACCACAAGCGGCAAGACCAAGAACGGCATTTTGGCCACCCTGGGTGTGCTGTTGGCGGCGGTTGTTCTCTATTTTACCGGTCTTTCGGGCTACCCTTTGCTGGATCCCGATGAAGGACGTTACGCGGAAATCCCCCGTGAAATGCTTGAGAGCGGCGATTTCATGACCCCTCGTCTCAACTATGTGAAGTATTTTGAAAAACCGCCGCTTTTTTACTGGATTACCGCGGGCAGCATGGCCCTTTTCGGGGAGAAAGAGTGGGCTGTTCGCCTGGTGCCGGCGGTGGCCGGGTTTTTGACGCTTCTTCTGATCATGGGGTTCGGCAGGAGGCTTTTCGATGCCAAGACCGGCACAATGGCAGCCTGGGTCTATCTCACCAGTGTGATCCCGGGGGTGCTGGCAAGGCTTCCGATTATTGACGGGGTCTTCAGTCTCTTTCTGACAGCCACCTGGGCCACCTGGTATCTGGGCTACAAAGCCCCCGGCAAACCGGCCCGGCGTATCTGGTACTGTGTCTCATGGGCCTGTTTAGGTCTTTCCGTCATGACCAAGGGAATCGCGGCCATTGCGCTCACGGGCCTGATTGCGGGTGCCTTTATCGCCTGCCGCCGTGATTGGCGGGCCCTATCATCCATGGCCTGGGCACCGGGTCTTTTGATTTTCGGGCTCATCGTGGTTCCCTGGCACTGGTACGTGGGTTCCCGAAACCCCGGTTTTTTTCATTTCTACATCGTCGTGCAGCATTTTGCCCGCCTTGCAGGCCAGGAACATGTCAAACCTTTCTGGTTCTTTATCGTCGTCTTTCCTTTCGGCATGCTGTTGTGGACAGCCTTCTTTTTTCCCGCCGCCAAGCAGTCTTTTAAAAAGGCATGGAATGCCGTCCTGGCATTCCGGAAAAACGGCGCTCCGGACGACCCCATTCTTTTTCTGGTGATCTGGGTCCTGGCGGTGATCGGCCTTTTCAGTCTGAGTACATGCAAGCTGGTTCCCTACATTTTGCCCGCCTATCCTGCCATGGCGATTCTTATGGCACGTTTCATCACTTCCGGAGGGCTCCTAGGCAGATGGGGCCGGTGGGGTGCCCTGGTTCTGGGGATTCTGCTGGCATCGTTTGTGCCGTCATTGATGCCGCTGGTCACGCGGCAGGACACCTTGGCCGTGAGTGAGCTGTTGCCGGCCATTTATGTGGGAGGGGCCTGTCTCATCTCGGGGAGTATCCTCCTGATCATCGCTTTCTTTAAACGCCCCATGATCCCCTTTGCCACCGGCGCCGCCTTTGCTTTGCTTTTTCCCGCCATACTCATGGTGGTGCCGACGGTAGCCAAATTCCGAAAAGTGGGCGGGTTTATCAAGGCAATGCCGGCACCATTGCCATCTGAAATCAGGATCGCCGAATGGCGCAACTATGATCACGCTCTGGGTTTTTATACCGGCAGGCGGATCATTTTGGTGGATGAAACAGATGAACTGGGACACGGAAAATCCCTTGGGAACCATGAGGCGTATTTTCTGAAAGGCGAGGAGCGTCTGAAACGTCTGGCTGAAGAGGGACCCCTTTTGGTAAACATCAGACCCTATGACTGGCCGAAAGTCCAAAAATGGGGAACAATGAAACCGGTGGCGGCGAACAGTACAAATGTCATGGTGGGGAACAATGCCTTCTTTCGTCTGAGCGGCCTTAAACCGTGGCCCGATTCGGCCATCAAACCGCCGCCCTTATTGTTGATGCCCCGGCCGCGGGACCCAAATGGCCGTTAAGGATCGACCTTAGAGCAATGAACGTACTGACCCGTTACCTTTTGAAAGAATTCTTCAAACTGATGGTTGTTTGTGAGCTGGTTTTCATTGCTTTGTACCTGATGATTGATTTCGCCAGCGGAATCGACGATTTTATCAAGGCGGGTGCCTCCAAGGGGGTCATGATTGCGTACTTTGCTTTCAAGATTCCCGCCATCGCGAGCCAGATGCTGCCGCCGGCAACCCTAACCTCGGTTATCATCCTGTTCAGTCTTATGAAGCGCAGTAACGAAATGGTTGCCCTAAAGGCAAGTGGCATTAACACATGGCAGGTGGCACAACCCCTTGTTTTGCTGTCGGCATTTCTTTCCCTGCTGCTGTTCTTGTTTTCAGAAACCGTCGTCCCCTTTGCCAGTTCAAGATGTAATGAGATATGGCGCATAGAAGTCAGAAAAGAGCATCCGGGACAGTTTCACGGCCAGAACCATATCTGGTACAAAGGAAAAAATGGTATCTACTTTATCAGACAGTTTGAGAATGAAAGAATGATGATGGTGGACCCCACTTTCTATTTTTTTGATGACCAGTTCAAAATCACCAAAAGGATTGATGCCCGTTCAGGGGTCTATAAAGATGGTGTTTGGCAGATGCAAAACGGCATCGTTCAAAATCGAGAAGAAGACGGCGGTTATGATCTGGAGAAGTTCAAGGAGAAAGAGATACGGCTGGATGAAAATCCCAAAGACTTTGTGAGAGAGAAAATAGAGCCGGAAGAGATGGGCTATGTTCAACTCCAGCGATTCGCTGAACGGCTTGAATCGGAAGGATATGACGCCACCCGCTATTTTGTGGAGCTGAACATCAAAATCGCTTTCCCTTTTATCGTTCTCATCATGACGCTCATCGGCGTTCCGGTTGCCCTTTGGAAAAAGGGGATGGGAACACCCGTTGCCGTCACCATTGGGATCTCCCTCTGTTTTGGTTATCTCCTGATTCTGGGACTTAGCAGGACCTTGGGTTTTGCAGGTGTTCTACCGCCGGTTTTCTCGGCTTGGCTGGCCAACAGCATTTTTCTCTTTTTGGGCGTCTATCTGATGATTCATGCCAATCGCTGATTGGCCGTCACCCCATACTGTGGAGGCGATGCATGGGTTCGATGATTTGTTTTATCGATGATTCCGCATTTGAGCACGAAATGGTTCGTGATGAAATTGCACCTTTGGGGACTGAGTGGCGGTTTGTTCAGGCTTACACCTTTGATGAAGCCAGATCGCTTCTGGCCCGGGACACGCCGTCCCTATTCCTTCTCGATCTGTGGGGGCAGGATGAAACCGTGAGCAGCCCCCGGATTGCCCCTCAGGCGGAAGTACTTGAAAAGGTGGCCGCTTTCCCCAGCTTGGCGGACGTCTATGGGGGGTTGAAAGACTTTAAGGGAGATGTCAACAATGAGTACCTGAAACGCTTTTTTGCCATTGTCGACAGCTGGCGAACCCTTTTTGAAAGTGTTTGCGGGGAAGTTGGCCAGAATCGAAAATACGGTCTGTCAAACCTTCTAAAGGTGAGGCAGTATTATTCGGGGGTACCGGCGGTGTTTTATACGAGAAAATCGCTGATCAGCGATGCCGTTGCCCTGTTTAAAGCCGGTGCCGACGGCCTTTTTATTAAACCCACCGGAACAACCGACGAAGAGACCCGCCGTCTGACCCGGAAAAATGCACCGCTGCTGCTTCGGGAACTCAAGCGAATCATCGATGCGCCTTCCTGATTTTCATATAAAAAACAGCCCTTTTTTGCTCCCGAAAAGTTCATTCTGACCAGCTTGACAAAGCTTTTTCCGATGCTTAACGTATCGCCATCGTTCAAGATGAGAATCAATTCCAGTTTAATGTTTCGGTTTAGGAGTATAACGTGGCCAGAATTGAAGTGACGGACGAAAAAAAGCCGACTGGAGATCCAACCGAAGGATCAAAGGATGAAATGGAAGAAACCTTGGGTCAGGAAGATGAGCCCAAAACAGAAGATATGGAAAAGGAGATTCCTTTATCCGAAATGACCAAGGATCAGTTGATTGAAAAAATTTCAGAAATTCAGTCGGTTGCGGATAAGAACCAGGACAGCTTTCTCCGTTCACAGGCGGAGATGGAAAACATGAAAAAACGGTTCCAGAAGGAAAAACAGGAACTGGTTAAATATGGAAACGAAGCCTTGGCCAAACAGTTGCTGCCCGTCGCGGATAACCTGGAAAAAGCCTTGGATCACGCAGATGACGAAAACGCCCTTGACGCCCTGCGAGAAGGCGTGGATCTCACGTTGAAAGGGCTGATGAGTGTTCTTGAAAAAGCGGGTGTGGAAGTGGTGAAAGCCGTTGGAGAGCCATTTGATCCGAATTTTCACGAAGCCGTATCTGAACAGGCGGATGATAGGGCGGCCCCGGGAACGGTATTACAGGAACTTCAAAAAGGATATTTGTTAAACCAGAGGCTTATCAGGCCGGCAATGGTGATTGTTAACAAGAAATAGAGATGACTTAGGAGGCAAGTAAATGGGAAAAACGATAGGGATAGATCTTGGGACAACCAACTCGTGCGTAGCTGTAATGGAGGGGGGTGACCCCATCGTGATCGCCAATGCCGAAGGAAGTCGAACTACGCCTTCTATTGTGGGTTTTACCGAAGGTGGGGAAAGATTGGTGGGCCAGACCGCCAAGAGACAGGCAGTAACAAATCCCGAAAACACGGTCTTTGCGGTAAAACGGCTGATCGGGAGGAAATACGATTCGCAGGAAGTTCAACGTGATACCAAAGTGCTTCCCTACACCATCAGCAAGGCACAAAATGGGGATGCACACGTGAGTATTCGAGGAAAAGACTACAGTCCTGCTGAAATATCCGCGATTATCCTCAAAAAGATGAAAGAGACGGCGGAAAGCTATTTGGGGGAAACGGTGACCGATGCGGTTATTACCGTTCCCGCCTACTTCAATGACAGCCAGCGGCAGGCAACGAAGGATGCCGGAAGAATCGCCGGGTTGAACGTTGAGCGGATCATCAATGAACCCACGGCAGCCTCCCTGGCCTTTGGCATGGACAAAAAAGGCGACCGAAAGATCGCGGTTTTTGACCTGGGCGGCGGTACCTTTGACATCTCTATTCTGGAGATCGGTGAGGGGGTTTTTGAGGTAAAATCGACCAATGGCGACACCCATCTGGGTGGAGAGGATTTTGACCTCAGAATCATTGATTACCTGGCTGATGAATTCAAGAAAGACCAGGGAATTGATTTGCGGAATGACAAAATGGCGCTCCAGCGCTTGAAAGAAGGGGCCGAAAAAGCCAAAACAGAACTTTCCGGATCCATGGAAACCGATGTGAACCTTCCTTTCGTTACCGCTGATGCCAGCGGTCCTAAACACCTGAATATCAAACTGACCCGTGCCAAGCTGGAGGGATTGGTTGAAGACCTCATCGAAAAAGTGGTGGGTCCCTGCCGACTGGCCATGAAAGATGCGGGATTAGCGGCCGGCGACATCAATGACGTGATCCTGGTGGGTGGCATGACAAGGATGCCCAAGGTTCAGGCGAAGGTCGCTGAAATTTTCGGAAAAGAGCCCAACAAAGGGGTGAATCCCGATGAAGTGGTGGCCATCGGTGCCGCCATTCAGGGCGGGGTGTTGAAAGGCGATGTAAAGGACGTTCTCCTTCTGGATGTGACGCCCCTTTCCCTTGGGATTGAAACCCTGGGGGGCGTTTTTACAAAGCTCATTGAAAAGAACACGACAATTCCCACCAAAAAGAGTCAGATTTTCAGCACCGCCGCGGACAGCCAGCCGGCAGTGGAAATTCATGTTCTTCAGGGGGAGCGGGAAATGGCCGCTCACAACAAGACCCTGGGACGGTTTCAGCTGGTCGGCATTCCTCCCGCACCAAGGGGGGTTCCTCAGATTGAAGTCACCTTCGATATTGACGCAAACGGCATTGTGAGTGTTTCGGCAAAGGACTTGGGAACCGGAAAGGAGCAGTCCATCAAAATCACGGCGTCCAGCGGATTGAGTGAAGAAGAGATCGAAAAACTGGTCAAAGATGCTGAAATACATGCCGAAGAAGATCAAAAGAAACGTGAGTTGGTCGATGCGCGCAACACGGCCGATTCTCTGATCTATACCACTGAGAAATCCATCAAGGAAGTGGGTGACAAACTGGATGAGGGCACAAAGGGCAGCATCGAGCAGGCCATCGAAAATCTGAAAAAGTCCCTTGAGGGAGAAGACACGGAAGAGATCAAGAGACTCACCGAGGAATTGACACAGGCCTCCCATAAACTGGCGGAAACCATCTACGCCAATGCAAATCAGGAACAGGCCCAGGCCCAGGGTGAGCCGGGTCCTGAAACCGACACTGAGGCTCCCAAGGATGATGATGTGGTGGATGCTGATTTTGAGGAAGTGAAGAAGTGATCATCGGCAATATCCTCTCAAAAAGGGCTGTTTCTGTTTTGCTGACAGGGATGGCCCTTTTTTTGATTGGCTGCCAGCCGAAGGGCAAACGCCCCCCCGAAAAAGAAGCGGAAATCCCATTTGATTCCTTTGCAATTGCTGAAAAACACAGGGAAAAGGGCGAACTGGCGCAAGCCTTGGCCCAATACGAAACCTTCGTCAAGCAGGCGAAAAGGGACGAAAGGGCCCCACTCGCCCTAAAACGCATTGCCGAGATTCAACTGAAGCGCAAGAACCCGGAAGCGGCCCTTGCCGCACTTGAGGAGATTTCCACGTCATATCCCGACGATACCTGGATCCCCGAAATACGATATCAGATTTCGGTGATCTTAAACCGGCTGGGTCATTATGACGACTCCGCCGGCGCTGCCATTCGCTGGCTCGATCAATACCAAGGCCACTTCCTTCGAAAAGCGGTACTGACGCTTTTGGGGGATGATTTTTGCGCCATGGGAAATGCGGAAGCAGCCTTTTCCTGTTGGATAGAAGCCAAAAGATCCGGGAAGGGTGACCCGGCAAAAGACGAGGCCCTGGATCAAAAGCTCATGGCCCTCATCGATACGAGCAGCCCGCTGCTCCTGTCAAGGCTTCTCGAAAAAGACGGGGAAGCGTCTTACCCCCCTGAAATATATTATCGGATTGCCTCGGTTTTTCTGTGGCAAAAAGAACCGGAACAGGCGGAAAGGGCCGCGCGAATCCTCATTGAATCAACCCGCGATCTCGATTGGGTTAAAAAAGGGGAAGATGTCCTGGCGCAAGCCAGCAGAGAGTTGGCCATTTGTGAAAACTGCATCGGCTGTCTTCTTCCTTTGAGCGGCCCCTTCGCCGCCTATGGCCGGGAAGTCTTAAACGGCGTCATCCTGGGAATGCTCACCGATCCTGTAAAGGGCGCCCAGATGGAAGTCATCATCAGGGATTCGGCGGGGGAACCCGAAAAAGCACTCAGTGAGCTTGAAAACCTGGTGAAGGAGAGACGGATTGCAGGTATCATCGGCCCCCTTTCCAGCAAGACGGCCGCACCCGTTTCTTTGAAAGCGCAAGAGTTGGGTGTGCCGGTCATCGCGCTGACACAAAAACGGGATGTTGTGGAAAGCGGTGATATGGTGTTTCGGAATTTTCTTACCCCGGCCCAAGAAATCGATTTGCTGCTGGAAGTGGCCATGGAACAACTGGGATTGAAGCGTTTTGGAATTCTGTATCCGGACAACACCTACGGCCGGTTTTGCATGAACCGGTTCTGGGACAAACTGGACGAGCTGGGCGGAAGTGTTACCGCGGTGGAGTCCTATTCCCCGGATGTTACGGATTTTGAAGATCCCATCAAAAAGATGGTAGGCCTTTACTATCCCAGAGGAGCGAATTGGAGAAGCGTGTATGGTCAGGCGTCGGCAACCGGTACCGAAGAAAACAGTGAGCCGCTGGAAGAGGATGATCCCATCGTCGATTTTGATGCTGTCTTCATTCCCGACACGTACCATCGGGTTGCCATGATCGCGCCGCAGCTGGCGTTTCACGATGTCATGGGTATTCGACTGATGGGCACCCGGCTTTGGCATTCCCCAAAACTGGTTGAATTGGCCGGCAATTACCTGCAGGGGTCCCTTTTTTCTTCAGGATTTGTGGCCGAACTGGAAGACCCGAAGGTGATGGCATTTGTGGCGGGCTACGAAGAGAATTTCGGTGCGGCTCCCGGAATTCTGGCGGCCAACGGATATGACACCATTTGTCTGCTCAAAAAGGTATTCAGTATTTACGGCCCCAAAACCAGGGAGAATCTGAAAGAAGCCCTCCTGGATATCCCGGCATACGATGGGGTGACCGGAACCTTTCGGTTCAATGCCCAAGGGGAAGCGCTCAAATCACCACTGCTGCTGACCATTTCGGGACCCAGAATGATGCCCGTATATTGAACGCCTAGGCGGTTTCAGCCTTGGCGGGTTCCTCCTCCTCGTCTTCATCCTCTTCTTCGCCTTTTTTCTTTGACCGCCACGCAATTCGGGCCACCAAAATACCGACTTCATAGAGAATGATCAGCGGGCCGGCCATCATGCACTGGGTTACCACGTCCGGCGGGGTGAGAATAGCGGCAAGGACGAAGGTCATGAGAATGGCGTATTTGCGCTTTTTCCTCAGCAGTTCAGGCGTTACCATACCCATCTTGGCCAGGAAAAAGATAACGACCGGGAGTTCAAAAACCAATCCGAAGGCAAAAAGGAGTTTGATGGCGAAGGAGAAATACTGTTTAACGGACGGTAGCGCCTTGACGTATTCGTTTGAAAATCCCACGAAAAATTTGAAACCGAAAGGGAAGACAACGAAATACCCAAAAAGGGATCCCCCCACGAACAAGACGGTGGAAGCCACCACGAAAGGGATCACATATCTCTTTTCCTTCTGATACAGTCCAGGGGCGATAAACATCCATACCTGGTAGAAAATAAACGGTGCCATTAACAATATGCCCGAAAGGAGTGAGACTTTCAGGTAGGTGAAAAACATCTCCGGAAGATTGGTGAAAATGAGATGATCACCTTCCGGCATTACCGCTTTGAGCGGCGCCACAAGAAGGCCGAAAAGCCTTTCCGCAAAGGCGTATGAGGCCGCGAAACCGACCCCTACGGCGATGGCCGAATAAATAAGCCGTTTCCGCAATTCCTCCAAATGACTCATAAAGGGCTGTTTGTCTTCGCTATCCATTTGGGTATTTCTCTCCGGGAACCGGGGCATCGGCTTTTTCTTCACCGTCTTCGGAAGAAGGTTTTTCTGAAGTCATTTGTTTAGACGTCTCTGGTGAAGATTTTTCCTTTTCCTGATGGTAGGCATCCAGCATCTGGTCGTAGTCCTCAAATTTGGGCGGTTCTTCCTTCTTTTGCGCCGCCTCCGCCGGCGGATCCTTTTCCTTTGCATCCAACGGTTTATCCAGGCCGCTGACGGCATCCACAAGGTCTTCACGGGCTTCTTTTAAATCCTCATCCAGATTTAAGCCGTCCTTGAGTTCAGTGGTTGCCTTCCTGAATTCGGAAAGGCCTTTCCCAAGGGCTTTTGCCAGATCCGGAAGCTTTTTGGGCCCAATGACGATCAAGGCGATCACCATGATGATAATCAATTCGGGCATGCCGATACCAAACATATTCTCCTCCACACATGCACTACAAAAGGGCCGACGGAAAACGCCGGCAGTCTGCGCCCGCAAAGGGCGCCACTACAGTTGAAGCATCAGGGCTGTTTCGTCGCAATCAGGAAATTTGGGGCATTTCAGACAATCCGCCCATATTTTGTGGGGAAGAAGGGATTTGTCAATCTCATAAAACCCTCTTTTGATGAAAAACCCCGGCACATAGGTCAATGTAAACACCTTGTCCAGTCCCAGGGCGGTTGCTTCCTGCAAGCATGCCTCCAGAAGCTTCCGACCGTAGCCCTTCCCCTGGTACGCTTCGGCAACAGCCAGTGATTCGATTTCCGCAAGATCCTTCCAGCAGATGCCCAAGCCGCAGACCCCTTGAACATGCGCTTCCGGTGTCGGTTCCAGAACAAAATAGGCACGCAGTTGTTCATAAAGCTCGCTTAAGGATCTGGGCAGGAGCCGGCCCTTTGCCGCATAATCGTTCAAGATCTCATGGATCGATTCAACATCATTGATGACCGCCTTTCTCACAAGCGGATATTGATCTTTGTCATATACCACAATAAAACCCCTTTTGTCAGTATCCGGCTCTCCTTCAGACCGTCATTGCCGGGGATTGACCTTCTGGACAAAACCCTTCAGCCGTTCATGCTGAGCCAGTTTCTGTTGTATCTTTACGGCTTCCGCCCGGGTTCTAAATGTACCGCAACGCACACGAAAGTAGCCCCGACCCTTGATGATCGTCTTGTAGTGGTATGCGGGATACCCTTTTTTCAGCAGCTTTTTTACCATATGTGCGGCCTGTTTTTCCTGGTCCAAGGATGCCACTTGGACCACATACCGTTCTCCTTGAGGCGAGGGTTGGTCGGGCTTTTTGGGGATCTCTTTTTTGGGTTGGTCACGTGCGGGTTCCTTTTTTATCTTTGGCGCCTTTGGTGCGGGCATGTCCGGGGCCTTTTTTTTCGAGAGTTCATGGTAAAAGGCAAAATCCGGACTTTCAGCAAGGGACTTGATCTCATCCAATTCGGAAGCGTCTTTTTTTCCGACCATTTCCTGCAGTTTTACAATCTGGTTTTTGAGTTCCGCCAGTGTTTCCGCACCACTGGGCAGAAGCCCCCTGCCTGCCAGAACACCCAGAGTAAAAATCCAGCCAAGAAAAATCAGGAAACCCAGACTCCAAAAAAAAAGGGCTGTACGGGAAAGCTCCAAGCGAATACCCTTTTTTTCCTTTTCGCTTTTTTCCCTTTTTTCCTCTGTCATCCCTCGGATCACTACATTTTTTCAGGGGCACCGACGCCCAGAAGCCCAAGCCCGTTTGCAATGATGATTCGGACGCCTGAAACCAGAACAAGCCTTGCCTGTGTCACATTTTTATCTTCAGTGATAACTCTGACACGACTGTTTTTCAAGCCCATATTGAAATAGCGGTGAAAGGATGCGGCCAGATGGGTCAGGTAATAGGTCAGACGGTGAGCTTCCAGGCTTTTAGCGATATCCTCAAGAAGTGCCGGAAATTCCGACATAACTCTGATGATGGCCATCTCCTCCTCAAGGGCCAGCAGTTCTGAAATACCGTCCATATTTGTCGGGACCCCAATGCCTTCCGCCGCCGCCTTACGAACAATGCTGCAAATACGGGCGTGGGCATACTGAACATAATAGACGGGATTATCGCTGTCCTGCTTTTTCACGAGATTCATGTCAACATCGAGGGGTGAATCATGGCTCTTTGTGAGAAATACAAAACGGGCCGCGTCCACTCCCACTTCATCCAGCAGTTCCTTGAGCGTCACAAAACTTCCGGCCCGCTTGCTCATGCGGATTTCCTGTCCATCCTGCCACAGCTTTACCAGCTGTATCAAAAGAACCGAAAGCCATTCTTCGGGGATGGCATGGCTCATCAGCGCTGCCTTTACACGCGGCACATATCCGTGATGATCGGCCCCCCATATATTGATGGCCCTGGAAAAGCCTCTTCGGTGTTTCTCCAGATGATAAGCGATATCCGAGGCAAAATAAGTGTATTGGCCGTCCTTCTTTTTAATGACACGGTCTTTGTCATCCCCATACTCAGCCGTCCGGATCCAAAGGGCTCCATCATGCTCATAAAGGTGGCCCTCGGTCCGTATGGAATCAAGGGTTTGTTCGAGCAGTCCGGATGCATGAAGATCATTCTCGGAAGACCATACATCAAAATCCACCCTGAAGCGGGCAAGCGCCTGTTGAATCTCCTTCAACATGATCTCTTTACCGGCGTTGGCACACGCGGCGATGGTTTCTTCCACCCCATCAGGATCGAGATCGATTTTTCTCAGGATTGCATCCGCCAAATCCATTATATAATCACCATGATAACCGTTTTCAGGGAAAGGAAAGTCCGGTTCGGTTTTCTGTTTAAGGCGGGCCCAAATGGATTCTCCCAAGATTCTGATCTGCAATCCGGCGTCGTTCACATAAAATTCTCGAACGACCTGGTGCCCGCAAAAGGCAAGAATCCTGGCAAGGGTATCTCCCAAAGCGGCGCCGCGGCCGTGACCCAGATGCAGGGGGCCCGTGGGATTGGCGCTCACAAACTCTAGCAGCACTTTTTCGTCACGTCCCATGTCACTGCGGCCGTAGTCCTTGTTTCGTTGTAGAATTTGACTCAGGATATCGCACCATTCCTTTGCTCCAATTCGGAAGTTGATGAATCCCGGGCCTGCTATGTCGATGGTTTCAAAAAACTCCCCGTCATCTCTCAATTGATCCACGATAATTGATGCGATCTCCCGGGGATGTCGTTTTTGGCTGGCCGCCAGGGTCATGGGCAGGTTCGTGGCAAAGTGGCCGTGGTCGGGGTTCTTGGGGACTTCAATAACATATTCGGGTAAAGGGCATTTTATAAGAGCCCCCTGCTCAAAAGAGCGGTTGAGGGCGTTTTTCAAGATTTCATCGATTCTGTTTTTCATGCAAATGTTTCCTTCTGCTGATCCCGTAAATCCGGGTCAACGCCTGGTAATGGGACAATTCGGATTCATCGGGTTGATTGCTGCAACATAACTAACTGATCCCCTTTTTTATATCAAGCAATATGTGTCGTCCGGGAATTCTGGAATTCCGATATAAGGATCAAAAAAAATTGGAAATTTTTCAAAAAAGCCGCCAATTTTGATTTTTCATAAACTTTTCAGCATGTTGCCTGGGGC
>JANQDY010000119.1 GCA_028278625.1 Thermodesulfobacteriota bacterium | reverse complement strand
GCCCCAGGCAACATGCTGAAAAGTTTATGAAAAATCAAAATTGGCGGCTTTTTTGAAAAATTTCCAATTTTTTTTGATCCTTATATCGGAATTCCAGGGGTTCAGGGGGCAGGTTGACAACTGCCCCCTCATCAGTCAAACTGGTAGCGCAGTCTTGAAATCACCAGCCGATCCTCATTATGCTTGAGGTCCATGGAGATCTCCCCTCGGCTGTGCCCACTCTGACCATCGAGCAACTCCCAAATCAGATCGAAACGCCCTTTCATAGAAACCGTTTCACTCCCGACGACCTGCTTTGTTTGCTGCACGGAAATCCGATAATCTAATTTTTTGACTTTATTCCATATCTTACGATAATCGGGCTCACAATCTTTCAGGGGTTTTCCGTTTTCTGTGGCGTTATCCGTAAAATATGAAAAGAAACTATCGGCGTTTCCCTTCTTATAGGCATCAGTGTAGCCCTTTAGGAAGGCAACCACTTGTGAACGCTTCACAAAAGGGGTTTCGTGGGTCTTGGGAACCGGAATGTCAGGAAAGACACGCTTCGGGGCTTTGGCGACAGTCGGCGCAGAAGGGGCAGACGGATTTGAAATTTTGGGTGGCGGTGCGGCAGCGGCTTCCGCCTGGGGCTTCGAGGAAGCCTCGGAACCGGACTTGACTACCGGATAAGTGATATCAGCAGGGATAGCGGCCTTCTTGATCGATGTGTTGGTCTTTCTTTCGGGAGGCGATGCTTTTCTCAGTTCAGCGGTTTTGATCGGTTTTTTTGTGGTCTGTATAGGCTTATCCGCAGTCGGTTTGCCGGCATTCTTCTTGGGCAGTGACGCTGCCTCTTTTTCCAGCTGAATTTGCGGGTTTGATGACTTCTCCGGCTCGGACTTAGTGACTTCAACAGCCGCGGTTTGGATCGGTTCCGGTTTGCTTGGGGACGGCTTATCCACAATCGGCTCGGCGGCTTTTACTTCGTCCGCTTTTTCTAAAGCTTCTTCTACCGTCTCCTTGGGAGGCGCTTCGGATAGTGATTCAGGTTCTTGTTCAGGTACTTGGGGCTTTTCCGGAACTGCGGAAACGGTCGTCTCCTTTGGGGGTGTCACTGCCCTTTTTTCAGCCTGCTCTTGCGGCTTGGTTGCCATGGCAGGTTCAGGCTTTTCGGCTTCAACAGCCGCGGTTCGGATCGGTTCCGGTTTGCTTGGGATCGGCTTGTCCGCGATCGGTGCTACCCCCTCTTCTTTCTCCGCTTCTGCCAAGGGTTTCTCTTCTACCTTCTCCTCAAGAGGGGTTGAGTGTATTGGTTCAGGTGCTTGGGGCTTTTCCGGAACTGCAGACTGGGACACCTTTTCTTCAGGTACCTTTTCCGTTACCGGGCCGGCAGTATCTGATGTGTCGCTTGATTCCGGCCCAGCCGCCACAACCGTTTTCGGAGGTTCCTGCTGAAACGCCCGTTCTTGTTTTGTAGGTTCTTCGGAAGTGAGTATCGAAGCAGCCGACACCTCCCTTTCCAGCTCGGGGGGCTTTGACTCAGCCATTTGGCTTTGCACATTCTGCTGATCCGGTGGGGTAACCTGGGCCAGCTCCAACATGGCCTCCCGTTCATAAAAAACACTGATGGCCCAGGCAGCCACAACCATGGCTATGATTACGACCGCAACGCGAAGAAATATCCTGCGGAATCTTACGGAAGGCTGACGCCCGACCCGACGGCCACCGGCTATCCTTTCAGCCTCCACCTCGTGCCAGGAATCGACCTGGGTGCGGCATTGATCAAAGGCGGCCCGACGTTCAGGGTTTACAAGGGTGTCGTAGGCGGTTTTTACGGTAACGAACTCCCGGGAATCTTCCGCGCTCTGCCCGGCCGTATCCGGATGGAGTGCAAATGCCTTTTTCCGGTAGGCGGTTTTGAGCTCGGAAACCGTTGCCGTGGTGTTCACGCCCAGAACATCGTAATAGTCGGTCTGAAAATCACAAGTACTCCCCAGCCCCAAGGCAAAGGCAGCCGGCTCGAGCCTCTCCTTCAGGTCTTCGGGCACGATGCCGCGGGATCGCATAATCCGGCGCGCACGCTGCTCGAGGGCTCGGTCCGAATCGGTAATGGGAGAAACCAGGGCCTTACAAAGGAGCAGACGGGTCCTGTCATCGGCCAGATAGGCGATCAGTGCCGGCGTATCCCGTTTTTCCGAAAAGGCTACCAACAGCCGGGCAAAATTTTCGGAATCCTCCAGGGAATCGGCATTCCGCCCGTTTTTTCCATTCAATCGGGAACGCATCATCATGCGGCTTCGCTCCCTTCATGAAGGGTCTCCATTCTTTTTTTGAGCGCTTTTCGCGACCCGCGCCCTTTTTTGTCGTCTTTACCGTATTCGTAGTTGTAGTAGTGACGGTAGTAACGGTAGTAAGAGCGGTATCCGTACCGCTTGCTGAAATCGACCCGATTGATGACACACCCCAGGATGTTGCCGTCCACATTGAGAATGCTGCGCTTGAAGTGCCGCACCGCATCCCGGGTGGTCTCGCCAAGGGTGATGACCATTACAACGCCTCCTACCCGGCGGGAAAGGACCAGAACGTCCGCAAATCCCTGGTTGGGCGGCGCATCCACGATAATGCGGTCGTATCGCTCACCCAGGCTTGCCATGAGTTTCCCGAACCGGTTTGACGCCAGCAGCTCCACCGGATTGGGCGGAATGGGCCCCGCGGGAATGATGAAAAGATTGTCAATTTCGGTGGGGATCAACGGTTCTTCATCCACAATGCCTGCCAGAAAGCTGGAAAGTCCCTGCCCCTTGCCGTTGCCGGAAGCCACCGCCTCGGAAAAAATCCTGTGAATGCGGGGTCTTCTTAGGTCCGCATCGACGATGACCACCCGCTCCCCGCCCTGGGCAAACGCCGTGGCCATGTTGGTGGCCATGGTGCTCTTCCCCTCTCCCTGAGTGGTGCTGGTAAAGAGAAAACTGCGGCTGTGGGCATCTCCCCGGGCCAACTGGATGGAAACCTTGGTGGTTCGTATCGCCTCGCACAGGGCGGACCGGGGGTCTCCCAGAAAGGCTTTTTCCACGGGCGGGTCATCCGGATCGATCTTGACCTGGGGTGCCACCCCCAGAATGGGAATGTGGAAACGGCTGGTGATTTCCTCCGGTTTGGTAATGGAATCGGCAAAGTACTCCATGAAGAAGGCCAGACCCACTCCCCCCACCAACCCCACCACAATGGCCAGCATCAGGTTGAGCATGACCTTAGGTTTGAAAGGAAATAGCGGAAGAGCGCCCGGATCCACGATATGGATGTTGCTTGAAGATACTCCCACCATGGACTCGATCTCCTTGGCCCGCTCCAGCAGGCTTTGGTAAATGGCGTTGTTGGTATCCACTTCCCGCTGCACAATCTTGTACTGTGTTGCCCGCTCATTGAGCTCCATGGCCGCCTGTTTCTTCTCCTGGGCCCGTTCCTTTAGCGTTGCAAGCCGGCGCTTGGCGGATTCATACTGTGTTTTGATTGATTTAAAAATCTTCTGCTGCTCTTTCTGAATCTGGGACGCGATACTCTGCATCCGCATTTTGAGGGCTTTCACCTCGGGATAGGCATCATAAAAAATAGCGCTCTTTCTTCGATATTCGGACTCCTCGGCGGCATACTGCTGTTTGAGAGAGCCGATAATAGAACTGTTCATGACCTGGGGCAGGCTTTCGGGCCCTTCCACCACCGCCTGCTTGTATTCCGACTCCAGCTTGATGAATTCCGCCTCCGCCTCGGCCAGGGACCGGTTGATTTCCTCCAGTTGCACATAAACGGAATTGAGATTCCCCTCTAAAGACACAATGCCCGACTGTTTGGCAAACCGATTCAGCTCGTCCTCAGAGCGTTCCAGCTCAATCTGGGCGCGGTCTATCTGCTTTGTCAAAAATTCCCGGGCGATGCGGGATGCTTCCAGCTTTTTGTCCATCTGCCATGCGACAAACTCCCTGGAATAGGCCTGGACCACGTCCCTCGACAGATACCGGTCCGGCGATGTGAACGAAAGCTCAATGATCATGGCATTTCGCCTGGGTTCAACCGAGAGATTGCCTAAAAGAAATCCAACAAGCTGTTTTTCTTCCAACACATCCTCGGGAAGTGCAATCTTATATGATTGGGGACCGTCTCCTTCCTCCTTTTTAGGTCGAAACCAATCGAAAACCCAGATGACGGCATCTTTCACGGCGCCTTTGACCATGGCCAAAAGCCCAGGCCCTTCATCTTCTCCAAACTTTTTCTTCATGGCTTCCAAACGCTTTTTCAAATCCAGTTTTTCCGCCACCCGCTTGGCCAGAGTCTTGCTTTCAAGCAGGCCGATCTGCGTCTGCATGAATTCCTGGGAGCGCATCTCGCTGGCCACCACCTCTTCAAACTTAGTGACCTTGGCTTCTCCGCGATTCACCTCGATTGATGCGGTGGCCTTGTAGATCTTTGTGGCCGACAGGGTAAAAATGGCCGTGCTGACAAAAGTGAGCAGCAAAAAGCCCAGTACCAGCCACTTGCGCCGTAGCAGCACATCCAGGTAATCCTTGAGGGATACCTCTTCATCCATGTCCGGAACCGATTCCCGAAACTCGGTACTTGGAAGCCTGCTTCCCGTCGAGCCCCTTGTCAGGCTCAACTCCTCCACCTCGGAGTCAAACAGATCCGGCTCTTCTTTTATACGTCCCATAATGTCCTCTAATCTATTGTGGGCGTTGCCCACAATATAAGAATTCAGGAGCCAGGAGTCAGAATTCAGAATTTACTGATTCGACAGCCCAAAGTTTTCCTGTGCCCACCTGCACCCTGCACCCTGACAACTGCACCCTTATTTCCTATCAGCCATGAGCCTAAAATCATCCACCCAAACCGTCCCTTTGATCTTATTATCCAGTTTTCGACTGGGAACCCGCCTGAGCCGGACCACCACCGCATTGCACTCTTCCGGCACGGAAAATTCGATACTCACCTCTTCCCAGTCTTTGGTGCCCAACAGCATGGGGCTTTTCACGTGCAACCCCTTTGCATCATAGCCGTAGACCTCGAGAAACGGCCCCTGATCCGTGGTAAGGCCCTCGCCCTTCCACCAGGCGGAAAGCCGGTACTTGGCCCCCGGCTCAATCGGCACCACCTGGCTCAAATGCGAAAAAGAAACGTTCTTTTCTCCGTCAAAGACCACCGCCATTGAATGGCCGCCCTCACGGGAAGTGCCTGCCACCCGCTTGACCGTCCAACCGGATCTGCTCCCTCCTGAATACCGCCAGTCAAAGGGTTCACCGGTCATATCCTCTTCAAAACCGGGGTTATTGAGCCCACCTGATGTTGATTCCGACAATGAAAGGGCTTCGGAGACCCGCTTTTGGCCCAGCAACCGCGCGGACAGCCATTGATCCCCTTTTGGATCTCTTATGCCGTGCTGCGCCATTTTCTCCCGCACCAGAAGGGCCCGATCGATCCGATTCCAACCTATCAACCATTTCATATAAGCTGAAAGATTGTGGGGCGCAAGCTTCTTATCGACATCCTCCAGTTTTCCGGCCAAAAGCACGTCCGCAAGCTGCAGTGCATCGGCGGTTCGTCTTTGATTTTCAATCATTCGATTCAGGTTTTTCCATACCACGGAATCAAGACCCAAATCAAGGGCCAGGAGGGTTTCAGACCATGTCCAGCGAAGGGTTCTTTTCCCCAGCCCATGCACATATTCAACGATTCTCCGTGCCTGCTCCCTGTTTCCGCTCTCCTTTTCCACCTCCCCCATAAACAACCATCCTTTGCCGATCAGGGGATCCTTGTGGAGGGCACTTTTGAAAAACCGTATGGCCTCCGGATAATCCTGCTGAAACCAAGCTTCACCGCCCAGGCGGATCATCGCTTTTGGAAAGGCGCTCAGAGTTCCCGCCATTTGAGGCGAATAATCACCGGATTCAACAATACGACTCACCAATCCCCATTTCAGCATGAAAACGGCCAGCCACAGCAACAGCAGACTGATCACCATTTTGCCGCCGAGCCGTACGATGGTTCCTCTTTTTAACGCCATTTAAACCATCTTCTCCGCGTTTTTTTCTTTGAAGGTGTTTTCAGAGGAGAGACTCTTTCGAGAGGCGAACCGTTCCATACGTGCTTTGGGTTCTCCTCAAGGAGCAGCCTTGTCCTTTCATCCCCCAAACGCTCGGTGAGCCCCCTTCTCAACCGCTTCAGCCTTTCAACATCGACATCCTTGATTGAATGCCCATCGGTTGCAAGACAATGGACAAAACCCTTCTCCAGAAAATTCCACGCAGTATTCTGAATTTCCTCCCCGTAACGTCCCTGAAGGCTTTTGCAGTTCACCTGTATTCCGGCGCCCATTTCCACCATTTTCTCAATAAGCCCGGATTCTCTCATCATGTGGCTGCATCGTTCCGGGTGCGCCAGCAAAACCCGATGGTCCGCGGCTGATATTTCAAAAACAATCTGCTCCCATCCCATTGGCAACTGTTGAAATGGCGGCTCCAGGAGGACATAGTTTCCCCCGTTGATGGTCAGTACATCACCTGTTTGAATGAGTTGGGAAACTCCCAATGTCATGGCGACTTCCATCCCCTGGGCCACTTCCAAACCCATCCCGCGGTCCGCAAGCGCCTGGCGAAAACCGTCAATCCATTTCAAAACCTTCTTGGCCGGCGGCTGCCAGGCACTCCCCGCCACCCAGTGGGGCGTGGCCACCACCCTCGAATACCCCGCCCTCACATAAGCCTGAGCCATATCGAGAGATTCCGCCAACTTCTTCGGCCCATCATCAAGGGCCGGAAGGATATGCGCGTGTAAGTCAATCATACTTCTTCATACATCTTCTGCAGCCTTTGAGCAATGAATAAACAGCTATGCCTATTCATCCATCAGCCATGAGCCATGAACCATCAGCCATGAGCCAATCTGCACCCTTTTCCCGCCACCCATTACCCAGCATTTCTTATTGGCAAAACGAAGCGTGCAGAGCGTTTTCCATATTTACATTGTATCCCATTTGGGATATGTTTTAGATATTATCATTCGTTTTGAGGAGGTAGAGGTATGAAAACGCAGACGACCATAAGAGTCGACCACGATAATTATACTCAGGCCAAAGAAATATTGAAATACCTAGGCTTGTCTTATTCTCAAGCGGTCAATATTTTTAACAGCATGATCGTTTCAAAAAAAGGGATTCCATTCGAACTAAAACTCCCCAATGATGTGACGTTGAAGGCAATGAAACAAGCGGAAGAATTGGATGGCGAATTTGCTACCTTGGATGATCTTAAGGAATAGCTATGGCTATGAAATTGTTCAGAACCAAGACGTTCAAAAAGGACTATCAAAAGCTCAGAATCACTGACCAACAGTATGAACGATATGTTAATTATGTGTCTTTACTATTAGATGAAAAGCCGCTCCCTCCAGAAGCCAGGGACCACAGCCTAATAGGCAATTATTCAGGTTTTAGGGAATTCCACGTTGGTGGAGATAGCCTGGTCATATACTGTATCGATGACGATATTCTGAGATTAACCAGAATCGGTACACATGCTCAGCTATATAAGTGAATCTGGTCTCACCCGCCGGTTCATCAGTTCAAATCAACTGGTTGTTTTCGTCAATCAAAGATTTGAGCTTCGATGCTGGTTTTACTAAACCAGCTCGGACAATGATAAGCAGCCAAATTCGAGTTTCTCGTAACTCCTTAAGCGAGACTTTCAATTTATGTGGTTTGACTCCACAAAATGCTCTTCTACCTGTTTCCCCTACACCAAACTACCCATTGCCCGTCACCTATCCTCCATGAACCATGAGCTATCGCCTATGAGCCATCAGCCACACTTCCCCTGCCCCCTGCACCCCAATGTCATTAACTTAAGCGAAATCCCATTAACCATGCCGTCACCCCGGCGAAAGCCGGGGTCCAGAACTATTTAAAAAAACTGGATTCCGGGTCAAGCCCGGAATGACGCCCGTTTGTGGCGATGAATACATTCGGAGCTTAAGTTAGCAGCATTGCCTTGCACCCTGACAACTGCACCCTTGTCCCACCATGAGCCATCAGCTATGAGCCATCAGCCATCCCCTTCTCTCTCAAAACGCCCTTTACAGCCTCCAACAAATCGTCGAAATCAGCTGAATCGGCCCTTTCAATGGCCAAAAGGGCAATCCCAACAGCCTCCTCACTAATATGAACGTCAGGAGCAATCCCGCGTCCTTCAATCAGATGACCGTTGGGCGTGTAGTACCTGGCAATGGTAATTTTAATTGCGTAGCCCCCTCCTATCTCTTCAACCGCCTGTACGGACCCTTTCCCGAAGGAAGCCTCTCCCAAAACAATGGCCCAGTTGTTTTCCCGTAAGGCACTTGCCACAATCTCAGCCCCGCTGGCACTATTACGATTCATCAGGACGACAATGGGATACGATCGGCTGACTGCATCAGGATAAGCCCTGAACTCCCCGCTGTTCCGCTTTATCCTCCCTTTTACGGAGACAATAACACCCCTCTCCAGGAAGAGGTCGGATACGAAAATCGCCTCGCTCAGCAATCCACCCCGATTGTCGCGCAAATCAAGAATCAGCCCCCTTAATGGCCCGTATTCGGCCTCCAAGCCGGCCAAGGCCGCTTCAAGATTGGATGCCGTGTTCTCATTGAAACTCCCAATCCGCACATACCCAACGCCTGAGCGCAGCATCACCGCATGAACACGCTTGTTGGGAATAGCGCCGCGAAAGTCTTCATCATCACCAAGCTTTTCAATTCCTCTTCCGGAAACATCACCTTTCAACTTTCTAAATTCATCAGGAGAAAGAAGCGAACACTGAGAATCCAAATTTGAAATGATGCCTTTAATGCCTGCATCAACAAAATCACGTGATGAAAAAACCCATAAATTCCGTGTCGATTCACTGTAAAGAGCCCTGAAATTCGATTGTACATCCTTTAAATCATGACTCTTTTCGACATTCTCACCAAACGGCGTCCCTCCGCTTGAATTACGGCCAGCTTCATCTCTATTTAAACCCGCCGTTGAAAAATACCTTTTAACGCCGTCAAAAGACCAGTCCGTCAGTCTCTGAGCCGAAACAGGATCAACATAATCTTTGAAAACAACTTCAGCCGCCCTGTCGAACCGGGCCAGGTGATCATAATTTTCAGGTGTTCCCCGAGTTCCGGTCGTCCCACACGCAGAAATACCAAAAAGAAGCCAGATCAATAAGACCCAACTAAACTTTGGTCGTCTCTCAAACATAATCATGAAGGAACCACCCAAAACCGGTCACCCGTTCCCATTACCCATGAATCTTGCCCTAAAACCCAGCAGTGTCCAGCACCAAGCATCCAGAACCAGGCGCCAAACCCCTGCCCCCCCGCACCCTGACAGCTGCACCCTTACCAACCATCAACACCAGCTCTCTTTCCGTTGATAATACGAATTATGCGAAATATTCTTTACCGTGAAGAGTGGAACAGCCCTGAGGATGAAGAGGCCTTTGATGATCTGTAGCAGGTATGATGTTGTCAATGTCCCTTTCCCAGCTTGCTTGCCCTTTTCCGACAATGAGCTATCACCAAAATTCAGTTCATTTCAAGATAATTTCACAATTTGGTTCAGAACTGCGCAAACCTCAGAAAAACGCGCATGACTCAACCGCTTCAGCGGATGGGATTTGGCACCCCGAACACGCCAATCAAAAGATTTTGGCTGGTGACATAGCACATAACTGGTCTTATGCGTTCTTGACTTTTCGGTCTGGCCAACTGCAACGGCAAAAGGATTGTCTGCATTGTACTCCGCGGTCGTCATAGGTAATCCTATGACCAGCGAGGTACGATCATTGAAAATGCGCGGTGACAAAACCAGGAACGGATGCATATCTCGCATCTCACGTCCTGCCTGTGGGCTACAATCAATCCAAATGATTTCCTGACGGCTTGGCACCCATTCCTTTCGTGCTTTTCCAACTACCACCGTTCAGCCCCAAGGTGTTCGGATGTCCCCATGGACTCACCTCCGTGCCGCACCGGATCGAATGAGGCAAGGCGCTGTTTGAGGGTGGGCTTAGCATTTTTTACGGGCGTTATTACAACGCGTTCCCCATCGACGGAAATACGCACACGCTGATCGGCACGCAAATTCGCCTCCCGTGCAACCACAGCAGGTATTCTTACCCCAAGGCTGTTGCCCCAATGCTTAATATCGAGAATTGCGTCGGCCATTCAAATCACTTCCTTCCAAAAAAATGTTTATACCAAGTTTAAACAATAATATCATAAGAATCAAGCAACTTCATGGCTCCATGAAAGAGCCGCCAACTCACAAGCTTATCACGTGCAGCCCCCCACACCCTGACAACTGCGCCCTTCTTTCCCATCAGCCATGGCTACCAGCTATTCGCCATCAAAAAAACGATCATGTACATTCTCCAGAAACAGCTCGCCAACCTCAAAAAACGGTCTCACCCGGCATATCTTTCCCAAAACCGCATAACCCAAAACACCTGCACCCTGACAACTGCACCCTTCCTTAATCGGAAATCGCATGAAATATGTTGCCATTATGGTATTTTATTGTACAATTTCATTATGGAATTTGAGTGGGACCCCAAGAAAAGCACGACGAACGCAGCAAAACACGACATTGATTTCGAGTCAGCACGGCGCCTCTGGGAGGATGAAAAGCGCGTTGTCATCAAGGCGCCTTATCCGATTGAAAGCCGGTATATTTTGATTGCGGAATTAGAGAATAAGCTTTGGAGCGCCATTTATACCTATCGCCGTTCCGTGATCCGAATTATCTCCGTCAGACGGTCCCGGAAAAAAGAAAGGGAACTGTATGAAACAGAAGAAAAAAGCTAAGGATACCAAGGAATTTGACGAGCGGTTTGACAATGGAGAAGATATTCACGATCTTTTGGATATGTCCCAAGCAAGGATTTCGCGGCCGGGAAAAAATGTCCGAATTATACTTGACGTGACCGAAGAACTCGTTAGAGAAATAGACCGTATTAGAGAAAGGATCGGCGTTGATCGCGGAGCCCTAATCAAGGTCTGGTTATACGAGAGAGTTAAGCAGGAAACCGCCATAAGAACCGGTAGCTGACGATGTTCAAACTCCATGCATTGTCGAGTAGACCGGTTTCTTCATCAACCACATTTTGATAGAACTTTTGGGGAAGAACCTGCTGGTGAAGTGATCAAAAGAATATTTGTGAAAAGGGATCTATCAAGATCCTCGGTGCATATGCCATGGATCAATCTCGGCGAGGTCCATTATAGCTTGCTCCGCAGAAAGGGCTCAAATACGGCGGATGAGGTGTTGGAGGATATCCGACTGCTGCCTATAAAACTGCATGAACCTTCAAAGGCCGATATTCTATCTGCCGCGAGGGTATAACCCAAATCCCCTGCCCCCTGCACCCTGACAGATACACCCTTCCTTCCCATGAGCCATCACCCATTTCAAATAAACGATTGACAAACTGACTGAATTCATGCTATTTCCGTCATCAAACTAGCCCTATTTAAAACAAAACGATCATGTACATTCCGCAGAAACAGCTCGCCAACCTCAAAAAAACGGTCACACCCGGCAAGGTCGTGGTCATTTACGGGGCCCGCCGCACCGGCAAGACCACGCTTTTGAAAAAATTTCTGGAAACAATTGATGAAAAATTCCTTTTTGTAAATGGCGACGACATTGTGGTTCGCCAGTACCTGGAGAGCCAATCTACAGAGAAGCTTCGGGATTTTGTTGGAAATCATACACTGCTCCTTGTTGATGAGGCCCAATATGTCCGGCAGATCGGCCTGAATCTAAAAATTATCGTGGACAATAATCCAACGATCCGTGTAATTGCCACGGGTTCCTCATCATTCGAACTCGCCAGGGATATCGGGGAACCGCTGACCGGCAGAAAAAGGGTCTTGAAGCTTTTTCCCCTCGCCCAAATGGAAATCTCTCAAATTGAAAAACCTCATGAAACCGAAGCGAGTCTTGAGTCACGACTCATTTATGGGTCGTACCCTGAAGTGGTGCTTGAGCGGAGCAACAGCGACCGCGAAGAATACCTGCGCGAACTTCTCTCATCCTATCTTTTCAAGGACATCCTTCAACTGGAAGGGATCCGCCATGCGGACAAACTCGAACGGTTGATCCAGCTTCTGGCATTTCAAATCGGAAAGGAAGTTTCGCTCGCTGAACTGGGAAGGCAACTGGGGATGAGCAAAAACACCGTTGAACGGTATCTGGATCTTTTGGAAAAAACCTTTGTCATCTACAAAAGAAGCGGGTTCAGCCGAAATCTACGCAAAGAGATCTCCAAAAACCAACGGTATTTTTTCTATGACAACGGCATTCGGAACGCGCTGATCAATAATTTTAATCCGCTGATGATTCGAGATGATGTCGGAGCCCTTTGGGAAAACTATATTATAACAGAACGAATGAAAAGGCAGGAATACCTGAGACAATTCCTAAACCGCTATTTTTGGCGAACATACGACAAGAAAGAAATAGGCCTTGTAGAAGAACGACGTGGAGAACTTGCCGGCTTTGAGGTCAAATGGCAACGGGCGCGAAGCAAACCTCCGAAAGACTGGTCAACCGCATATCCCGACGCCGATTTCCAACTGATAAACAGGGAGAACTATCTGAACTTTATCCAATAGCCTCCCCCTCCGTTTTCTCAAAATCCCGCTGACACACTTGACACCTTAGCAATTTAGGAATAGCATGTATTCATTCAATGCAATCGCATACAAGGACGATTGGAGGCATAAAACAATGGCTACCACCATAACCACCCGTCTGGATGACAACTATGTGAAAAGGATCGATGAACTGGCTGTACGGAAAGGTGTGGACAGGTCAGCCGTGTTGCGTTCATTTCTTTTGTCTGCCCTTAAAGAACATACCATTCACGATGCGTTGGAGAGATATCAGGAGGGCAAAATCACCCTTTGGGAAGCCTCGAAAGCATGTGATCTATCACTTTGGGAAATGGTCCAGGAGATACAGCAACGGCATGTTCATACCGCTTACAGTATCAAAGAACTGGAAAAAGACCTGAGGGATCTTTAGATGGAGCGGGTTGTTTCGAATGCCACCCCCCTCATTTATCTCGCAAAAGCGGATCAACTCAATCTCCTTCGCGATATGTTCAAAGAGATCATGATTCCCCAGGCCGTTTACCAGGAAGTGGTGATTGAAGGCATACATAGAGAAAAGCATGATGCATTTCGCATAAGGAAAACCATCACAGACGGATGGTTGCGGGTTAGAAGCGTCAAAAAACACTTTCAATCAGAACTGCCTGTCCATCCCGGAGAGGCAGAAGTCATTTCATTGGCGATGGAATTCGGTATCAAAACGGTTCTGATGGATGATCTCAAGGCACGTACTGCCGCCGAAATGGCCGGGCCCAGTCCGAAGGGTACCATTTGGTTGCTCCTAAAAGCGGTAAAGAGGCAGGTCCTGGATTTCGACCAATTTCTTGTCTCACTCGAGGCGATTGTAAGCTCTGGTTTCTATCTTAAGGAAGACGTATTCCTGAAAGCCGTGCATACAGCCAGGAACCTTTCCAACCCCTAACCTCCCTGCCCCCTGCACCCTGACAACTGTACCCTTCCTTCCCATCAGTCATTCTTCAAGTGATAACCACCCGTCTTGGGCGGCCCTCGAAATTCAATACGCCCCTGTCCCCTCAATACTCCCAAGCGACGTTCAAGAGTCCTTTTTGGTATGCCTAACTGATCCCGAAGTTGCCTCGAATTTCTTCAAGGCTTGGCCTCAATAAACTCGAGGAGTTCATTTACACCGCCATTTACACCGCCAAAACTAGACGGAGCAACTGGAAACATCGTAACCTTGAAGGAATTACCGATCACCTCAAACGCGGGTTCAGACGCCCCTGCCGCTTCCATAATCTCCCTGACCCTACGAATACCTGACCCATACTTCTCAATAATCCCCGCCTCTTTAAACATCGAAGCAATTTGTTTGTTTCTGGGCATCGAGGCAATTCTGCCAGACAGAATATCTTTCATGCTGATTCCTTGCGGAAGTCCACCTGGGTTATGAATCTGGATACTGTCCTTGAATATTTTTATCGTAGAGTCCGCAGTTTTACGTCTTACGTTTTACGTTTTACGTTTTAGGTATGGGGTCTTTTTATTTCAAAGACCTTATCAGCCCCTGTAGCATGGCTGAAATGCCTTTCAGCTCTTCGGTCAGTTCAACCTGTATTGGCGATTCGATGATACCAATCTGTCTGGCAATGTACACCTGCGTCCTCAGCTCAGCGGCAGAACCCTTTGCAATATGAAGGAACCGTATGAATTCGGGTTTCGTATCACGTTCAGCACCTTCCGAAATATTGCTTGGGATACTGACGGCTGCCCTCGTCATCTGATCCTTCAAACCGTAGTCCCTGCAATGCCGAAGGGCCTCATAAACCCTTACAGCCAGCCTACAACCCCTCTTCCATACCTCCAACTCCTCGAAAGATCGATAACTCATTGTCTTTACTCACTTAAAACTTAACACCTAAAACGTAAAACCTAAATCTTACCCTTCCTCGGCCACAACCCCGCCTCGACAAGTGCCATCAACAACACAAAATACGCCTCATTCGCCGGAATCTGAAAATTAAAATCAAAAAACCCATGAAACGCCATAGAGCAAATCCCCGCCAGCGCCCCCACGCTCACCAGCAACCGAAACCGCCCCACATCAAACCCCACCTTCCGAATCCGCCGAACGGCCCTAACAACAAAAAAGAACAGCCCAAACACCAGCACAACCGCCCCGGCCCATCCTGCTTCGGCCAGCAGTTGCAGATAGTCGTTGTGGGGATAGTAGTTTCGAACCCCTTCACGACCCGGATCCACATACACCGGTTCAACCAGCTCATAGTTCCCTAATCCGATACCCACCGGATGATCGGAAACCATTTGCCAGGTCGGCACCCAGATTTCCATGCGACCATGGGAACCTGCTTCAAGGGCCAGAAACCGGTCCAAAATCTTATCGAAACCCATGCTTTGACCGTAGAAAAAAACCAAAGCAATTATACACCCTATGATAATTCGAAAGCCCCAGCGAAACCTTCCGCTCACCGTTCTAAGAAGCCCCAGGAAAACCGCCATCCCCAGGAATGCCCCCAGAATGCCGGCCCGCGACTGTGAAAAAATGACAGCCAGAACCATCATAACCACCATCAAGAAAAAAATGAGCTGATTTCCCACATGGCCTTCCGAAAGCATTGCCTTAATGCCCTTCTGGTCCTCCCATTCCCCTTGGGCCAGGGTCACTCCCAATGCCACCGGCCAGATCATCTCCATGAGGCCCGCAAAATTATTGCGGTTCGTCAAGGTACCCCGGGCAGTGCCATAGGCAGAATATTCCGAAGGAAGCCACAAAATCCCAACCTGTGGGATCAGTGCCTGGATAAGGCCGTAAGAAGCCTCAAAAACCCCCAATCCAATCAACACCCACACCATCCCCTTATAACATTTCCGGTCCCGGCCGAGACTGACACACACCCAAAAAAACAATCCAAGACAAATGATAAACCCCCACCGTGCCAACGCATGAGACACCGAGTAGGCAATTGCGCTATTCACCCACTCCATCTCCAATAGCGCACCCGCCAACTCCAAAACCTGCGCTCGCACAGGGCTGGCCCACTCAAGAATACCCTGGGAAAAAGGAACTATCTGAACCGCCGTCGCCAGAAGAAAGAAACCGACAATTCCCCAGGCCCATGGCCCCGGCCGCCACGAAAGCCCTCCCTGCCACATGAGCACTCCAAATGCCAGAATCATGAGCACCGCATATAAAACCATGATCCACGGCTGCTGCCTGGCGCCGAACAGGAGCGCGAATGTTCCGATGATGAAATAGACGAGTCCTTTTGCCAAGGGTCTTTTTCCTCTCTTAGGATTGAATGCGTTTAATTTTTAGTTTTGGGTTTTGGGTTATGAGTTTTGGGTTTTGGTGTACTTTCCTTTGTTGTCCATCAGCTATGAGCTATGAGCCATGAGCCATGAGCCAGGAGCCATCAGCCACTATCCAACTCCGCCCACACCGGATAATGATCCCCTCCCCCTTGTCGAACCACCCTTGCCGACCGAACTTTCACCCCTTCCGAACAAAAGATATAATCAATCCGGGGCTTAATGGGAAACTTCACCATGGTGTACGTTCCCGCAAAATACTCCAGGGAAGGCCACAGCACATCCTTATACCGCCTCTCCATGCTTCGAACCGCCGTTGAAAACGGTACCGTATTGAAATCCCCGCCGATAATCACTTCTTCCGATCCCTTCAAAACCGACAGCCCCAACATCTCCGCCACCGCCATGCTTCTGGGCGTCTCGGAAATCATCTCATCCTTCAAAATTCGAAAGCCCTCTTTCCAGGACATTTCAAACCCATCTTTGGCCTTTTTCACCGCCCGCACCCGCTCCAGGTGCACCGAGCAAAGCACCAAGACCTGCCCGTCCATTGCCATTTCCGCGGTGAGCACCGCATGACCATTGTGCTCTAACAAATGCACATCAGCATTAACCAGCGGCCTGCTCGAGAGCATTCCCAGCCCATAGCCCACCCCATTTGCACTGTATGCTCCAAAAGCATGATGTGGCAGCCCAAGCGTTTTTCCCATATCCTTAAGAAACGCTTCATTGGGCACCTCCTGAAGGAGCACCAACTCCGGCCTCCCTTCTTTTAAAATGGCATTCACAGTTCCGGCAAAGGACGGCTTGTCACCGTTAAGGGTGCCCACATTGTAACTCACCACCTTCAGCGAATTGCGCCTGGTTTCCCCTTTCACTTCATAAAAAACGAAAATCCCACAACCAACCGCGAATATCAGCAGAAGGAAGATGGGATTTTTTTTGAATGCTAAACCCATGGTCTATTACCACAAATCTGTGTTAATCAGCACACAATGTCGAATCCCCTGCACCCTTTTCAAACCACAATCCCTCCAAATCCTTCCCTAACTCATAACCCAAAACCCATAACCCAAAACCCATGAGCCATGAGCCACCATCCCTCCAAATCCTGCCCCAAACCTTTAAACCTAAAACCATTTCTGACTTTATCGCCCCCGTGACTCCCGCCGACCGCCTTTTCTCTTGACCCGAATGGAAAATTTTGACAATTTTTATTGGAAACGTCTATTAATGTCTTTCTCCTTTTCTATAGGTTGGGTTAAGAGTGTTTGTTATAGAAGATATCATCTGGCTCGATAGAATTGTGGATAAGGTTGCCTGGAAGCATAATGTCTTACCATCTGAGGTGGAGGAAGTTCTGTCTGGCCACTGCAGAATTTTCCGGAAGGAAAAGGGCAAGGTAGAAGGGGAACATCTGTACAATGCCCTTGGCAAAACCGAATCCGGAAGGTTTCTTTCTGTTTTCTTCGTCAGAAAACTAGGGAACAAAGCCCTGATTGTCACCGCGAGAGGGATGAATGATCAAGAAAGGAGACGTTATGGAAAAAGATGAGAATCTTAGGGATATATCTATTTACGAAGCCTCTGATTTTTGGGATGAACACGACTTTCTCGAATACGATGACGTGACGGAGGTGGATCAAATTGAATTCTCAATAAAGAAAAAAAGGTATGTTGGAATCGACAAGGACTTATATGCACGAATCACATCCAAGGCAAAAATTTTAAAAGTCCCAGAAGATGCGCTCATCCATGAATGGCTTATAGAAAAGGCTGGCAGTTGACAAGTCTCCAAGGCTCACCATCCTCGGCCTCGGCCAAAACGTGGATTCTACCAACACCATCAACAACAGAAAACCATCAGTTTAATGAAAGATATCCTTCAAGAAAGCAGCGCCGATATTCACATGGGGCCTCATACAGCCGAGGAACTTCGTCAGGGCGCGGATAATGCCTGATTACATCTCTGATACAACTGCGTTGTCCCATTTCGCTTCAAAGGGCCACATTGGTCTGATCGTTACGCGATATGCCGGTGTGGCCTATAGTACCATGGAGGTCTTTTGATTTTCTCAAGCCTACCCAAAACGGCTTTGAGCCAAAATAGGTAGGGGTAGGAAGGCCCTTCAAAACCTCATAAACGCGAACAGCCGACCGACATGTCTTTTTCCACACCTCCAAACCCTCAAAAGACCCATAAGCCATTCTTGTTCTCTACTTAAAACCTAAAACGTAAAACTTAAAACGTTCTTCATCCTGCGCCCCTGATTCGCGGATTACGCCAATGCAGCCTGCACCTCAGCATTGAATTCTTCC
>JANQDY010000118.1 GCA_028278625.1 Thermodesulfobacteriota bacterium | reverse complement strand
GCCCCAGGCAACATGCTGAAAAGTTTATGAAAAATCAAAATTGGCGGCTTTTTTGAAAAATTTCCAATTTTTTTTGATCCTTATATCGGAATTCCAGGTCTTGCCTCTCTTTCTGATACAGAGCCGCCCGCCCACAATGATCAATGCTGCCTGGCCGGCCCCCAACCAGACCAGAAGAATGGGAACAGCGACTCCCCCCAGTTGAATCCACCAAATCGATTTTTTCTTGTACTCACTGAGCCGTTTTCCACTTTCTTGAATGGCACCCATAACTCCCGAAAAAAATGTCTGAACCTCCGCGAGCCGCTCATCGATCCCCTTTATCTGACCCTTCAGTCTTGTAAGGATCGGACCGGAACCTGGACCTCTTTTAAGATCGCGCGCGGTCTCAAGGGCTTCGCTGATGGTGGCGGGCAAGCGGGCCAAAACAGCGGAAATCTTTTCGATCTCATCAGAAAGGGAACCACCTTGGGAATTCCCTTCCAGGAGCCCCCATGTATTCATTAGTTCAAGAGAGGAGGCCAAAATCCCGGCGGCGGTTAGGGCCGAATCCACAAAGCGCCTTGCTTTTCGCAGTCTTTCCTGAACTTCCGAGTCTGTTTTTGAAAAGGCGTTATCCGAGACCTTTTCCCGAACCGCAACATCCGGATTGAGCCCATTCAATTTCAAGAAGGCGGTTTTCAATTCCGAGCGCAAATCCCTTGCCGAAAGGGCGATTTGATTCGCCTTATGACGGATGTTGGCCGCCCCGTCTTCCATGACATCAAATGATCTCATTGCGAAAGAGAGCAACTGCTTTTGGATAGCGCGCGTTTTATAAATGGCCGCTACGCTGCCGATCACGCCGGCCGCTCCCATGAGCAGCAGCAGGACACCGGCGAGTCTTCTGAGGGCCAACATCTTGCATCCCCCAAAAAGGGTTTGATGGGATCAGGGTCTGATGCGCTTGTCGACAAATGACGCCATCTGTTCCGCCTGCCGCAGATACTTTCCGACTTCAACGGCCTCGTCTTTCGTCATTAACACGACAGGGCCGAAAACCTCGTTCTTTTTTACTCGAACCCTGAATTCACGCCCTTGTTTGGATGAAAAATTGACCGCGCAATTGTGGGAAAAGAGGTTGTCCGACGAGGAGACATCATCACTCTTTTTCTGTGTCTCGTAATATTCTTCGGTTTTCTTCAGCAGTTGCCCAATGGCATTGGCCTGGGTGGGCGAAATTGTCAACGCACAGAGGGGAATACTCGGTTGGCCAAAAATGACCACGAGGGCCTCCGGGGTTTTCTGGATTTCCATTGTGGTACCGCCATATTTTATCACGTGCCAGGTAAAGGTATAACTCGTTATCCCATACTCTTCGGCTTGAACCGTTGTGGCAAATATCGCAAAAAACAACAAACCGGCAAATACCATCCCCTTTTTCATGAAATCGTTTCCTCCATTTTGTATTATCTGTAGCGCTTCGGCTCAATAGCGTACTTCTGCACTTTGTACCCGAAGATACGTTCCGTTGTCTTGAGCCCCAGAGCAGCTTTTCTCATGTTGCCCCGGGTATTCTTAAGGGCATCTATCAGCATTTCCCGCTCAAAACGCTCCACGGCATCCTTTAGTGACTGAGACTGCTGGGTGCCGGTTTCTTTGGCCGTCTGAAGGGTCGGCGGCAGGTGATAACTATGAATCACCTGATCTTCACACAGCAGAACAGCCCGCTCCATACAGTTTTCCAGCTCCCGTACATTGCCGGGCCAATGATACTGCGTCAGTGCGTCGATGGCCGGGGTTGAAATCCGCTTGATGTCCTTTCCGTATTCGGCGGCATATTTCTCCAGGAAAAAATCGGCAAGCAAAAGCAGATCCGCCTCCCTTTCTCTCAGTGCGGGGAGGTAAATGGGATAGACATTCAAACGGTAAAAGAGATCTTCTCTGAAGGTCCCCTCCTCCACCGCCTGCGCCAAATCTCCATTGGTGGCCGCCACCAGGCGGACATTCACTTTAATGGTCCGGTTCCCCCCAAGTCTTTCAAATTCCCTTTCCTGCAGCACCCGCAACAGCTTGCCCTGACTCTCGAGAGCAAGGGAGCCGATTTCGTCCAGGAAGATGGTTCCTTTATCCGCCAGCTCGAATTTCCCCGACTTGGTCCGGTTGGCGCCGGTAAACGCCCCTTTTTCATAGCCGAACAATTCCGCCTCAATCAGGTTTGCCGGGAGCGCGGCGCAGTTGACCTTCACCAGTGGCTTGCCGCCGCGCAGGCTGTTATAATGAATGGCGTTGGCCGCAAGCTCTTTCCCGGTTCCGCTCTCCCCCAAGAGCAGGACATTGGCGTTGCTTTTGGCCACCTGGCTGATCAGGTAGAACACCTCCTGCATTTTTCGGCTGTTACCCACGATATTGCTGAAACTGTATTTCTTGTTCAGCTCTTTTCTTAAGCGCAGGTTTTCTTCTTCCAGTTGGTTTCTTTCTCGATGAATCCTTTCCAGCATGGACACTTTCTGAGCCACCAAGGTGCTGATAACCGTTAGAAGCCTCACATCATCCTCAAGGGAGGAAACCCCTTCGTAAGCGCAATCCACGCTGAGGGCCCCGATGACCCGGATCTGATCTTTAATGGGAACACACAAAAAAGATATATCGGAATGATCAATACCACTCCTGGCGCCGGTTTTATCCAGAAAGAGCGGCTCTTCATCAATGTGAGGCACGACAAAAGGTTTTCCCGCTTTGATGACGCGCCCTGTTATTCCTTCCCCAAGCTTGTATTTCCCTTTGGTTTTTTCCATTTCGGAAATACCGTGGGCCACCTCAATATGAATTTCCGATGTCTCTGGATTCAAAAGCGTTATGGAACCCCGTTTCATGCCCAAGTGTTCCGAAAGCAATTCCAGGACCTTATAGAGGGCTCTCTGAAGGTCCATGGTGGCATGAATGGCCTTTGTAATTTCGTAAAGGCAGTCTATCTGATGAGGGCTCTCACGCCCCGTTTGCTCCGGCATTTACCTTCTTTACCTTCCTTTCATCCGTCACCCGCTCAAATGCCTTTTGACATTGAACAGTTAACCTTTATCACCGAATGCGTCACCTGTAAAGGATGCTTTTTGAGGGAGCCCTCAGATTTTGATGCCGATGAAACCCGCAATCGCCTTTCGGTGCTCCAAAATCCCCTCTCTATAGCGAAGGCAACGAAAATCCCCGAAAGACCTGAGCAGTTCATTGTGCTTAAGCAGATGATCCGGATTTTTGGGTTTTCCAAACCGCGTCTGATCCACGATATAGGTTTCGTACACCATGGCGCCGCCGGTTATAAGGGCTTGTTTTAATTGAGGAATCAGTGGCCGATGAAGATAATTGAAACAGATGATCACATCATAGGTTTCTTTGGGCAGATAGACCCGGCTTTCAAGGTCCATCAATTGCAGATTCAGGGAAACGCCATAATGTTCAGCCAATGAATTTGCCGCGTCCAGAGCCTCTCTGGAAATATCAATCCCTTCCACCTGATATCCCTGCCGGGCCAGGTAGACGGCGTTTCTTCCCTTTCCCATGGCAACATCCAGGGCGCGACCCTTGGGTAGGAGATCCATATGATCAACCAAGAATGGAGAGGGTTGGCTGGCCCGGTGATGCGCGTGTGCCATGATTCGGCTCTATCTGTTGGAGTCGTCCATCCTTCTAAAAGCCCTGCGGCCCTTGGTCTCTTTCTCGTTTTCACCGCCTTTGTTCAACCACCCGCCGCCCAGGGCTTTATACAATTTCACATATCCGTTTAAGTAGTTCTGCTTCAATTCCGAAAGCTCCAGCTCTGCTGAGAACAGGGATCGTTCCGTCTCCAGGACCTCCAGATAGCTGCTGACGCCTTTGTCGTACCGCAACTTCGCCAAACGATAGGCATTCTTGGCGGCTACGACCTTTCTTTCCACCGACGTCATCTGGTCCTTGTAGGTATCGATTTCCACCAGCGCGTCATTCACTTCCTGAAAGGCGGTCAGTACCGTGTTTTCATAGTAATAAAGGGCTTCCTTTGTCTCGGCTTCCGCTAATTCAACACGCCGAATGTTCTTGTAGAATTGAAAGACCGGTCCAAACAACCCGCCACTGACGGACCAGGCACTGCCGCTGGTGGTGATGGATGCCAGTTCTGTACTGGCAACCCCCACCATGCCGGTAAGCGTAATGGCCGGGAACCGCATGGCCTCCGCCACACCGATATCAGCGGTCTTGCTTGCCAGCAGATACTGGGCCTGAAGGATATCGGGCCGCCGTTCCAAAAGGGTTGAAGGGAGCCCCGTCGGGATCTCGGGGGGTGGCGATTCCTGCATCAGGTTTTTGCCCGTCTTGATGGACTCCGGTAGCTGACCCAACAGGATGTTCAAGGCATTCTCCGTCTGCGCCACGGCCCGTTCATACTGAGGAATGGCCGATGCGGCGATCTCCTTCTGGATCTGGGCCTGATTCACATCCAGTTCGGGAATGATCCCCTTGTCAAAGCGTTGCTGTATAATATTGAGACTCTCTTCCCGTGATTTCAAGGTATCTTTTGAGATTTTCACCCGCTGATGATAATCCAGCAACAGGTAGTATGTTCCCACAACTTCTGATATGAGAGCGATTTGAACGGTTCTTAAACCGTATTCGGAAGCCAGCAACTGGGCCCTGGCAGACTCGGTGGCCCGTCGGTACTTTCCCCAGAAATCGATCTCCCAATTGAGTACCGGACCCACGTAACCATTGCTGTTGCGGGTTTCGGAAAGGCTCCCGCCCGCGAAATTTCCCGTACCGGCACCGGCTTCAATAAAAAAACCGGGGTATTCATCGGCCCGGGTAAAGCCCAAATATGCTCTCGCCTGCTCCACGCGGGCCGCCGCCATTTTGAGGTCCTTGTTGTTTAGAAGGGCCTTGTTGACCAGGTCACATAGCACCGGATCATCAAATAACTCCCACCACTTGAGGTTGATCATTTTTTCAACGGGCACTTTTCCAAATCGATATTTCTTTGGTGTTTCCACCACGGGGAGTTCAAAATCAGGTCCCAATGCGCACCCTGAAAGGAGAAAAAGGAGCAGTACGGCGGTTGAAACGATCGCTTTTTTCATTATATCTGCTTTCATTGTCCGGCTCTTACGAGATCCCGTTTCTTCTCATAACGGGCAATCTTTCCGATCAACACAAACAGCATGGGGTAAAAAAAGACCCCCAGTACCGTTGCCAGTGTCATTCCCCCCAGAAGTGCCATGCCCATCACCACCCTGGCTTCAGAACCCGCACCGGTGGCCACCACCAGGGGCAGCACCCCCAGAATAAAGGAAAACGCCGTCATCAAAATGGGCCGAAACCTGAGTTTCGCGGATTTTACGGCCGCATCAAAAAGTGAGAGCCCCTTGTCAAATTCCAGTTTGGCAAACTCCACAATCAAAATGGCGTTTTTGGCCGCCATGGCAATGAGCATTACCAGTGCGATCTGGGCAAAAACATTCAGTTCAAAGCTTTCACTGTACATGCGGGCCAAGAACAGCGCCAAAAAAGCGCCAAAGACGGCAAAGGGCGTGCCCAGAAGAATACTGAAAGGGAGTGACCAGCTTTCATACTGGGCCGCCAGAATGAGAAACACAAAGACCAGGGAAAAGACAAAGACAATGGACCCGGTACCGGCCGATTTCTTTTCCTGGTAACTCATGTTGCTCCATTCATACCCCATCCCTTCCGGCAGCACCTTGGCGGCGGTCTCCTCCAGGGCGGCCATGGCCTGGGCCGAAGTGAATCCCTTGGCGGGGCTACCGGTCAATTCCACCGAACGGTAAAGGTTGTAGCGGTTGGTGTAGTCCGGGCCCACGATATTTTGGATATCGACGAAAGTGGAGAGCGGCACGCTTTCCCCCCGGCTGTTGTTCACATAGAAAAGATCTACCTGACTCTCTTTGAGCCGGTACTGGGGTTCCGCCTGCACATAAACCTTGTAGAGCCTTCCAAAACGGTTGAAATCATTCACATAGGCACCCCCCAGAAAGGCTCCCAGGGTGTTGTAGATATCGTTTAAGCTGACGCCTGCCTTCAGCACTTTGTCTTTGTTGATATCGATGTAGCGCTGGGGTACCGATGCCCTGAAGGTGGTGAAGACAGATCCGATCTCCGGGCGCTGGGACGCTTCCTGAATGAACCGAACCGCTTGTTCCGCCAGATAGGCCGGGGTATTCCCCCGTCTGTCCTGTATCATGAGGGTAAATCCGGAACCGCTCCCCAGTCCCGGAATGGCCGGCGGTCCAAAAGCAAACACCTGGGCCTCATTTACCCCGAAATAGAACTCCATGTTGAGTTCCGCCACCAGTTCTTTGGCGGTCTTCAATCGATCCTTCCAATTCTTTAGGGATACAAAAATGAAGCCCGAATTCGGTGTCATGCTGTTGGATAGCAGGCTGAATCCGGCCACGGTGGTGATGAAATCCACTTCCTCATGGGATTTGATGATTTGCTCAACCTTCGCGGCAACCGCATCGCATCGCTGAAGGGATGCGGCATCGGGCAACTGCATGTTGACCATGAGATATCCCATGTCTTCTTCGGGCATGAATCCGCCCGGAATTTTACCGCCCAGGTACCCCATGGCAACGGAAACGGCCAGAATCAGGATCACGCCCATGGAGATCCTCCTGGCAACCACTTTGGTAAGTCCCACGTACCCATTGGTGGATTTGTCGAACACCTTGTTGAAAAGCCTGAAAAAGGCCCCCAGGGGCCCCCGCATGGGTTTCTGTTTCCTGAGCAAAAGACCGCACAGGGCCGGGCTTAGCGTGAGCGCATTGATGGATGAAAAGACCACGGAGACCGCCACGGTAATGGCAAACTGCTGATAGAGGCTGCCGGTAATACCGCCCATGACCGCCACCGGAATGAACACGGCAACCAGAACCAGCGTTGTGGCGATGACCGGGGCCGTCACCTCATTCATGGCTTTCATGGTGGCGGCTTTTGGGTCCATGCCGTTTTCAATATTATTCTGAACCGCCTCCACCACCACGATGGCATCATCCACCACAATGCCGATGGCCAGCACCAGTCCCAGAAGGGATAAAACATTGATGGTAAAACCGATTAGCGGAAACACCATGAAAGCCCCGACGAGGGAGACCGGTATGGCGATAGTGGGAATGAGGGCCGCCCGCCAGTCCTGAATAAAGATAAAGACCACCAGGATGACCAGGGCCAGTGCAATGAACAGGGTCTCCACAATCTCGTCAATGCCCGCCGTGATGGCCAGGGTGGTATCCAGGGAAATGTCATATCTCAGGCTTTCCGGAAAGGATACTGAAAGCTCTTCCATGGTTGCCCGGACTTTGGCAGCCAGCTCCACCGCATTGGAACCGGGGGCCTGATAGACGCCGATCACGGCGCAAGGGCTGTCATTTAGACGGGTAAAGGCATTATAGGTTTCAACACCCAGTTCCACGCGGGCCACATGCTTGATCTTGACCTGGGCCCCGTCCTCGGCGGTGCGAATGACCACTTCGCCGAATTGCTTTTTCGTCTGAAGCCGCTCCGGAAGACGCACCGTATAGGTGAATTCCGTGCCCGGAGGTGCCGGCTCAGCCCCGAACTTTCCCCCCGGCACGATCACACTCTGGGCCCGAAGGGCATCCATAATCTCAGGCACCGTAATGCCCATTTGCGCGAGCCGGTCCGGTCTGATCCAGATCCGCATGGAGTAATCGCTGGCCCCGAGCACATTCACCCGCCCGATCCCTTTGATGCGGGCCAAAATGTCCTTGATATTGATGAGGGCATAATTGCCCAGCCAGTGCTGATCATAGCGGCCATCCTCGGAGGTGATGGTGATGAGCATGAGGATATTGGGAAGGGATTTTTCCGTGGTTACCCCGAACCGTTTGACCTCTTCCGGCAGTTTGGCGGTGGCCGCGGCCACGCGGTTCTGGGTGAAAACCGTGTTCATGTCCGGGTCCGTGCCGATGTCAAAGGAGGTCTGAATGGTCATGGTGCCGTCATTGGCATTGGTGGACTTCATGTAGATCATGTTGTCCACGCCATTGATCTGCTGCTCCAGCGGCGTGGCAACCGATTGCTCGACACTGATGGCGTCTGCGCCCGTGTAGGTGGCGCGCACTTCCACGATGGGGGGCGTGATGTTGGGGTACTGCTCAATGGGCAGGGCCTGTAAAAACACCACCCCCACAATCACCGTCACAATGGCAATCACCATGGCCACTATGGGCCTTCTGACAAAGAAATTCCCTTTTTCAGCCGGGGTCGTTTGTTCCAATTGATTCGCCATTATTCCTTTTCTTTATCCTTGAATGACACATCCGCCGGTTTAGCCTCAACGACGGTGCCGTCCTTCACTTTCTGAAGCCCCTCATATACGACCTTTTCACCCGCCTTGAGGCCTTCGGTGATCAACCAGAAGGATTCCATCTTGGGCCCCACTTTCACTTCCTTCAGTTGAATCTTGTTTCCACTCCCCACCACATAAACGCTGTAGGTCCCCTGAAGCTCCATGACACAGCGCTGGGGAATCAGAATACCGTCCTTGACCACATCAATCTCCGCTTTCACTTTGGCAAACTGACCCGGTCTCAGCAATTGCTCGGGGTTGGGAAAGGAGGCCTGGATCAGAAGTGCCCCGGTCTGCGGGTCCACTTCCCGGTTCACAAAATTGCCCCTTCCCTTGTGCGGATAGACCGAACCATCGGAGAGAATCAGTTCAAGACCATCTTCGTCCTCCTTTTCCGGTTGCGCTTCGTGTTCCGACATGTGTCTGCGCAT
Source organism: Thermodesulfobacteriota bacterium (assembly GCA_028278625.1). The sequence goes on along the minus strand of JANQDY010000118.1, from coordinate 33,989 downwards.
GAACTGGAGGTACTGGTTCTCGGTGATGAAGAACTGCACCAGTACCGTGTCTATCCGTGAGACCGTATTTAGAATGATGGGGTTGGGCTGCCGGCCCACAAAATCCCCCACTTTGGCTTTGGTTTTTCCGATAATGCCGGAGATGGGGGAGTAGATTTTGGTATATCCCAATTGAATTTTGGCCGCTCGAAGATTTGCTTTTGCCGCTTTCACCTGGGAAATGCCCACTTCATACTGGGCCACGGCAGAGTCCAGGTCACTCTGGCTCACCGCTTTTTCCTTGGCCAGGGGTTTGATGCGGTTCAGATAGGTTTGCGCTTCGGTCTTGACGGTTTCGGCAGCCGCCACGCCGCTCATCTTGGCCGCCACGTCCGCCTCGAACTGCTGGCTTTCAAGGGTGTACAGAAGATCCCCCTTTTTGACCGGAAACCCCTCTTTGAAGTGAATCCCTTCAAGATAACCTTCCACCCGTGCCGAGATGCCGATATCCTTAAATCCGTAAATCTGACCCACAAATTCCATGTAAATCGGCACGTTACTGGCCTCTGTCTCATAGAACATCACTTCCTGCGGGGGTGGCGGTGCCTGCTCTTTCTCTTCCTCTGGAAGGCAGGAAAACAGGCACAGAAAAACAAAACACAGCAATACACCTTTGTATCTTTTCATTTTCTTCTTTTTTCCTTTGGGGATCATATAAAGAACAGTGATTTGGCGGACCAGGAAATATTCTTGTCTGGTTTTTTCTTTCCCTAATAATGGAAACTCTGCTATTTTACCAGAAGAAATGGTACGAAATCAAGAAAATAGCGGTCCGGCTATATTCTTGTGGCCGAATGCTTTTTTGGAAGTCCAAAAATGAAAAAGTATTACAAGGAAAGGTTTGAAGCAAGATCCCGTCTCGACGAAAGGATCGTGCCGCTTGTCAGAATCAACCATATTCTTCAGGAGATGCGGGATGAGTTGAGAGCACAGATTCCATCCGCCATGGAGACCCGCATACTTTTGCTGGATCCGGATGCCAAAAAATACACCCGGCCGCTTCAGTGTATCCTCTACGATCGGCCCGTTAACTGTCTTTCCTGCAAAAGGAGCCGCCCTGTTATCAAAGAGGCGCTTTCAAAACGGGGGATGGTGGTCGTGCCCAAAAGCGACCCTATTGAACGGGATGACGGGACGCTTGTTCAAATAGGACCCGAGGCTGCAATGCCGGCATTTGTGGGTGATGAGGTCCTGCTGGTCGTGAGCGTGGTGGGAAAACCGGGTACCCAATTCACTCCCAAAGATTTTTTTCTCATCGAGGATTTTGCCAAAACGGCCCGCAATGTGGTGCTGAGGGCCAAGAAACATTGGGAGATGACCGAAGAAAAGCTCCGGATCAGTAAGATGCTGAGCCATATTTCCCCATTCGTTCCCCAGTCCGTACTGAAAATAGCGGAAAAGGACCCGTCGCTTCTGGGACAGGATAAGGAGAAGAAGGCGGTCAGCGTCCTTTTCCTGGACATTGAAGGGTATACGGAATTGAGCGCAAAGCTTCCTGAGCAAGAAGTAAATCAAACCGTTGAACGCCTCTTTTCAAGCTTCGTGGACCCCATTCACCGTTCCCGCGGAGATATTAATGAGACCTCTGGTGATGGTCTGATGATCATTTTCAAAGAGGATGATATCAAAACCAATGCCATTAACTCCATCAAAGCGGCTTTTGACATTCACCGGCAAAGCGTCTCTGGAAATCAGGAACTGCCGTCTCACATAGATCCCCTAAATATCAACATGGGTATTCACTCAGGCACGGCGTTGGTGGGCATGACCCGGTTTAAAGGATCCGCAGGAACGAGAATGACCTATACGGCCAGCGGCAACGTCACCAATCTGGCCGCCCGCCTGGCCGCCCACGCCAAAGGGGGGGATATTCTTATCGCGGACGAAACCTATGGGCTGATCCAAGGGCTCTGGCCGGTATTTGACAGAGGCGATGCGGTATTAAAAGGGATCGAAAATCCGGTGCATATCTATTCCTTGCTGAAAAGCGAGGCTTAGCCGTGCATCCAAAAGCAGGCCACAGCATGTGAACCTTTTACCAACTGGAGAGAAAACCGATGATCATACGATGCCACGGCGCCAGGGGTTCGATTCCGGTTTCAGGCCCTGAATACGTGAAATACGGCGGCGACACCACCTGTCTGGAGATCCGCACCCGGAACGACGAAATCATTATTGTGGACGCCGGTTCTGGAATTCGGCGCCTGGGAAACCGTTTGATGGATGAGGGAAGATATCACTATCACCTCGTCTTCACCCATTCCCATCTGGATCACATTCTGGGGTTTCCCTTTTTCAAACCCATTTACCACAAGGATGCCGTCATACACCTATTGGGTTGTCCCACCACTCAGGGAAACATTCGAAAACTGCTGGGCAAGGCCATGAGCGCGCCGCTGTTCCCCGTGCAGTTTGACGCCTTACTGGCCACCATTGACTATGATGTGGATTGCCGTTTCAGCTTTCAGATCGATTCAGTTGAGATCATCCCCATCAACCTCAACCATCCCAACGGCGGCATGGGCTATAAATTCATTGAAAACGGAAAATCCTTTGTCTTTCTGACGGATAACGAGCTTGCCAGCAAACACCGAAACGGACGATCCTATGAAGAATACGTGGCGTTTTCAAAAGATGCGGACCTGCTGATTCACGATTCTGAATACACCGAGGAAGAATATGGATTCACAAGGGGTTGGGGCCATTCCACCTACAAGGACGCCCTGGGCCTGGCCCAGAAGGCCCGAGTAAAAGCGTTTGGGCTTTTTCATCATAATCAGAATCGCAGTGATGAAGATCAGGAGAGGATCGTACGGGAATGCCGATCCGGGAACATGGAGAAGGGCCTGGACATGGACTGTTTCGCCCTCACCCAGACCACGGAGTTGGAACTGTGAGAACCGTTTAAGGCGCCCATTCACTTCACGCCCTCCTCCGGGTATTTGTGAATGGCTTTTGCTGAGATGATATAATATACCTCCCCTCTCTTTTCTTCTTTTGAGTCTTTGCCCGTAATCCTGTGACTGCTGTTGAGCTTGATGGTGGCAAGGACATTCAGATGCCCCTTGTTTTCCTTGATTTTTCGGTACGCTTCCCTTGTGAGTTTCCCGTTGGGGCCGAATACCCAATAGACGGTACGGTCGTGGGCCATGGTTGTGGGATCACCGAAATCCAAAAAGAGGGCCCCAACCATTTCCTTGGTTTTTTCCTCCGTGGCATCCTTGTGGTGTTCATAGAGGATAACGACTCTGTCGGTGTCTTTATCGACCACAACGGTCAGGTTCCGGTCATTGAATCTGTAAGTGCCGGGCATTGCCGCGTCCAAGGCTTGCTTTCGGGCGAGCTCCTTCTGTCTGAAAGTGAGTTCTTTTCCCAGAACATAATCTCCTCGGGACAGGTTGAGGGCTTCCACCCGGATCAGGGCATCTGAAAAATCATCGGCAAGGGCGAAATCTCCGCACACAATAAAAGCAACGGAGAAAAATACCCGGATCATCACAGTCTTGAACATGAAAACAGACCCAAAAAATGCCCCGATCAACATCATTTCCCATTGAACGGGGCATCATAAGGTTTAGAGAAAAACCGCCGGTTTACTGCTTGTACCGCATCCGTTGCTCTTCTTCAATCAGTTTTATGGTTTCAGCACTGCCACCGGTTTTGGTCCAGATGTTTTCCGGCTTGGCCAGGATTTTGGAAATCACTTCACGGTACTTTTCCCCCTGACCCGCCTGTTCCGCCAGTTCCTGAACCTGGGGCAGGAACTTGTGGTAGAAATTGTGGGCGATGTCGTACATGCCATGCCAGTGCACATAGTCGGGCGCCTGCATGGCGGCGGCCATCCTTGCCCTGCGGCCTTCGTGGTGCCACAACTCGAACCATGTGAAGCCCAGTTCGGTCTGAAAGCCGCTGTTTTTCCAGATGCCGTCCTTTTTCAGCATGTCCACGAGCTCTTTACCGGGCTTGGCGAATTTGTCGTTGTAAAGGTTTACCAGGTCATCAAGCTGCCGATAGAAGTCTTCAATCTGGTTCACCCCATGGCACGACTTGCACATGCCCTGCATGGTCTTTCTTCGCTCTTTCCAGGAGACCACTTGCTTGATGGTCTTTTCAGTGATGACCTTTTTGAGTTTGTCCCCTTCCCTCACATAGCTTTTGGTCTTGGCTTTCTGGCCCGGGCGAGGCGGTATCTCCCCGGTAATATCGGTCACCGTTCCATCGGTGAAGGTAACGCGGTTCAATTTGGATGAAATGGGGGCGCGCAGGTTCCAGGAGATCCGGTCGCCCACGTTATGTGAATTGGGCGCTATTGATCCGTTGAGCTTCACAAAAGACCCCATATGGCATGTGGAACAGGTGGGTGCCGTATAATAGTCTTCCGCCAGTATCCACTTGCCGTCCTTCATAATGTTCATACTGCCGGCTCCCTGCCGCATGGCCGAATAAAAGGCGATGCCGTGTTTGGATTCCTCGTAAATCTCCTTTTGCGGATGGTCGGGACCCAGGTGGCATTTGCCGCAATTCTCCGGCTGCCTTGCCACACTCGCCCTGAAGGAGTGTTTGGAGTGGCAGGCAATGCACACGCCCTTGGTGCCGTCGGGGTTGATGCGGCCGATGCCGGTGTTGGGCCACGTATTATGATCCATCTGGGGCGCATCTGTTTTGGAGCGGAGCGGCTTGCCGTCCTTATCCCTTTTAATCGCCACCACGGACCCGTGGCACTGCCAGCAGCCGCTGGCCATGTTGGCCTTGTTATCGGGCATCCCTCCCACGATTTCAGCCAGCATATTGTCCAAGGAGGCCATGATTTCCCCGGCCGTGGCATGATGGGATACGGCCATCTGGGCTGTTTCAGGTTCGTGACACGCCTGACAGTCCGTCGGAGACAGGATGGCCTTGATAAAAGCCCCCTCGTGCATATAGCCCATCTCGTCTCCCTGATTCGCCGCATGGCAGTTGTAACAGCCCACTTGACCTTCCTTGGCGGCCGCGTGGGGAGAAGCCTCCCACTGCAACACCAGCGACTTGTTTTCCTTCAGATGGCAGGTCACACATTTCTTGTTCATTTCCTGAACCTTGGGATTTTTCACATCAAAAGACTCTTTGGTCAGCCCGAAGGCGGGTCCGGCCGTGAAAATCCCCAAGGCTAGCACCATCAGTGCCGATTTTACGATACGCATTTCTTTGCCTCCTTGATTTCAATTTAACGCGGTTAAATCCAAATACATTCCCTATGTTGACGCTTCATCACCGTCCAGCCAGAGTGGAAAAATTCGGCTCAGGACAAACAGGACGATGAACGGGAGCGACATCAGAACAATGACGGCTAAAATCCCCTCTTTGTCAAACCATTCCGGGTGAAATTCGGTGTAGCCGCGGTTGCTCTTGCTGATGAGTTGTCCGCCGATGACAACGTTCCACCGCATGAACAACACCTGTAGAAGGAGAATAAAGGCCACCACGGCCGAAAAGAACATAAACACCGAATCCTTGTGCCTAAACAGACAGAGCCACCCCAACATCAGGAGCGGCAATAGGGAACAGATGCCAACCTGCCATACCCAGAACGAGTAAAAAAGCGGCCCGTTCAACAACCCTTCAACGGAATGGTGGTACCACGTCCTCAGATAAGAGTGGGAAAAGACCTCCAACATCTCAAAGGAGAAGGCAAGGATGAAAAATCCAGCAAGGACATTGATACAGGTCCTCACGCAGGGCACATCCACCGACTGACGCCTCACCCGCTTAATAACGATGTAGGTGAAAATAAGGGCCGATATTCCGGATACGCAGGCGGAGAAAAGGAAAATCACCGGCATGAGTGGTGTAGACCAGCTTGGGTTGGCCTTTACACCGCCAAAGAGAAACCCCACATAGCCGTGAAGCACGGCGGCCACGGGAATTCCCAGGGCCACAAGAAATTTGATGATCTTCCGGTCCAGTTCCAGGGACTCGGGGGAGAGATTCGTGCTGTCCATGGTGAGCACACGGTAGAGGATATGCATGATCCCTTTTGATGCCTGCCGGCGTTTCACCAACGTGGGTCTGTAGACGAGAAGAACAATCAGTGCGATCAAAACGATTGCGATGGTGAATATGTATCCCGCCCCCGACATGGCCGAGGTGGGGCTCGGTGTGATCAACATATTATGGTTCCGTTCAGGCCTGCCCAGATGCAGCAGCAACGGAAACATGGCGCATGATAGAAAGGCAAGGGCAAAGACCAGGGAGAAACGGGAAATGGGTTTAAGGGACTTGACGCCGAAAACATAATAAAGGGCCGCCACGATAAAGGCGCCGTCCACCAGTCCGGTGAGGTAGGGATAAAGGACGATCATCATGCTCCAGTGAACGTGCAGGTCATTGGGGAATACAAAATTCAGAGGATTCATCAAACCACCTCTCGCCTGAGGCCCTTGTAATATAGGGCGGGATAAGTTCCCATGTCTCTTTTTAGGACCGTTAAGACGCCGTGCTCGTGCAGGAGCTTGTAGACTTCCGAGTTCTTGTCGTTCAGATCGCCGAACTTGCGGGCCCCGGTGGGACAAACATTTACACAGACCGGTAAAAACCCCTTGCGTACCCGGTGGTAGCACCATGTGCATTTCTCCGCCGTCCTCGTAAAGGGATCGAGATACCGGGCGGAATAGGGACATGCCTGAATACAGTAGGCGCAGCCCACGCAACGTTTTCGATCCACAAGGATAAAGCCATCGGGCGTTTTGAAGGTGGCCCCCACGGGACAGACCTGAACGCAGGGGGGTTCCTTGCACATGTTACACAGCTTGGGAACGAAAAATGTATCGCGAACTTCCACATCTATGTCTTGGCGCGGCGTCTGGTATCCATCGAATCCGCCCTTGGGAGAATCCACATAGACCTCATCATTGAAATCCTTTATGTATCGCTCCACCCAGGTCCGGTAGAAACCCTCCGGCACGTTGAACTCGCGCCTGTCGGCCACGCAGCATGATCCGCACCCGATACAGCGGGTGATGTCCACAATGAATGCGAATCGTTGGTGAAACATGTCCCATTTCCGGCCCCGTATGCCGGGTATCTGCTCCTTGACCTCCGGCGCTTGGGCCCCCATGGGCATTGGGATGACCAAAAGGAGTGACCCGGCAATGGTGCCCTTAAGGACTTTTTTGATAAAAGCCCGACGCTCCTTATCGGTTCCAATATCCGGCCCGCCCATCATTTTGTCTCCTTCATGCCGACGATTTTCTTTGCCCGGTTGATATATTTGAGCGGGGCATGCACATGGTGGCACTGATCGCAGGTATGCGAAAGCTTGACCTTCTGGCTCTCCAGATGTTGGGGCATGGTCACCGTCTTTATGACCTCCCCGGGCCTTGCCTGGATGGCCCGGTTATGACACCTGAGACAAAGCACCTTGATCTCTTCCCTTTTTTTGACCGGCAGTTTCCCGTAGACCTTCCCCGCCTTAACGTGATCGGCATAGGGACCGTGGCAGAATTCGCAGGAAATGGTTTTGTGAAGGCCCGTTAGATGGATATTTGCTTCATAGGGATGGCAGGAAAGGCAGGACTCGTTGGTCATGTGGCGCATCTCCTGGGTAACCTCTTCATGGATGGCGTCGGCACGGTAAGGACCGTATTTTCCGAAAGATTCGGGGGTCAGAAAGATCTTGGCCGCGAATCCCATGACCGCAAACACCACCAGACCCAGAATGATACGCTTGATGTGGGAATTATAACCGGATTTCACTGTCGGTCTCCCAAAATGCGCCGGGCACGAAAAAATACCCGGAATGCGCTCTAAGACGGCTGCACCACTCTCAAAATGCCGTCGTGGCGGTTGAATGAACCCCTACGAAATCCTTATGTATTTGATCGGCGCAACTTTCAAATAACGTCTCTATGATTCTTGAAAAAATGAGGCGGGATGGTCAAGCAACAATTCCGTAAAAATTGTAACGGTTTCTATGATCCGGGGGGCCGCCACCGGGGTTATCCGGCTTGAAATTTGTATCCCACCCCCGCCACCGTGATAATGTACCGGGGGTTTTCAACATCGGGCTCGATCTTTTTCCTGAGCCGCTGCACATGAACGTCTACGGCACGACTGGCCTGGTAGAGTTGGGAATCATGCCAGATCTGGTCGGTGATGAATTCCCGAGAAAGCACTTCATTGGAATAGGATACGAATAGTTCCAGCAACTTAAACTCAGTTTTGGTGAGCTTGACTTCTTTTCCACTAAGGGAAATCTTCCTGGCTTTGAAGTCAATGGCAAGGTCCCTGGTTTCGTGGAAACCGGTTGTCAGGCTCCTATCCGTCCTCCTCAAAATGGCTTTGATTCTGGCTGAAAGCTCCAGGAAGTGAAAAGGCTTGATCAGGTAGTCATCCGCGCCACATTCCAGGCCCAGAACCTTGTCGGACAGGCCATCCCTCGCGGTGAGCATGATGATGGGAAAATCGAACTCGTTTCGGATGATCTGGCAGGCTTTGATACCGTCGATATCGGGCAGATTCAGATCGAGAATGATCAGATCAGGCCGTATCTTGACGGCCGTTTCGATGCCGGAACGACCGTCAAAGGCGGATAGGACGTGATAGCCGTCCAATTCCAGATTGCCCTTCAGGGTCTGCACGATGTCTTCGTCGTCGTCCACCACCAGGATGGTCGGTCTGCCCGTTGTCCCCTGTCGTTTCATGGCCTCATCCCTATGGAAATTCCTGGCTCAAACACGGGCGTCATTTCCCGGTTTGAAAAGGATTTCCTTGCCACTGTAACCGCCATAGGATCTCCGGTGCAAGAAAAATTCCTCATCAAAAAAAACTGTTACACCTTTAACCATATCATTACAGGCAATGCCTTTTTCCGTCAGGTTGACTAACATCTGATGTTGGCGTATTCAATATGGAAAGCGGCAAGGGCGAAATCCCGCAAACCGACCCATCGGATATCTTTGTGGCATTTTTCCGGAGATTCGACCATGAAAAGACGACACCTTTCCCTGCAATGGAAATTTCTTCTCTCCATCACCGTGATCATTTTTCCCATTTTGGGGATGATTTTTGCGGTGGCGGTATTCCAGAACCGAAACCAGGCCATGGAACAGGTCTTGAACCAGGCCAGGGTTCTTTCGAGACAACTTATTCTAACGCGGCAATGGATTGCGGATTGCGGTGGCATAATGGCCAATCGAGAGAGCAAAGGGGTTCGCGGAACCACTTGTTTCATTGACGACCGGCTGGAAACCGCGGAAGGCTCCTACCAACGGTTCACACCGGCCATGGTAACCCAGAAACTCTCCGAATACTCCATGCGCCAGGATTTGTACCATTTCCGCCTCTCAGGCCTCACGCCCATCAATCCGAAAAACAGTCCGGACGACTTTGAAGAAGCGGCGCTCCGGCAGTTTGTGAAGCAAAATCGGGCCGAAGTGGCTGGATTTCACAAACTGAAACATGGGGAGTTTTTTCGATATATGGTTCCGCTGCATGTGGATGGCTCCTGTCTCGAATGTCACAACCGACAGGGGCTGTCTCGAGGCGACGTGGTGGGGGGACTGAGCGTTTTTCTGCCCATAGAAGGGGTGCGGGCAACTCTGGCACGGGATCACTGGAAGCTCATTCTTTCAGGGGCGGCCCTTGTACTCATAACCGTCCTGACCCTTTTTGTACTCCTTAGACGGATTATTATCCGGCCTCTAAAGCAACTGGAACAGGTGGCGGGTGAAATCGGCCAGGGCAATCTGGATGCTAGGGTTGCGATCGCCACCGGGGATGAGTTTGAAAAACTGGGTTCAGCCTTCAATGACATGGCAACCAGACTCTCCAAAGGTCGGGACAGGCTGCAGGAAAGAATCGAGCGGGCCACCCGGGATCTTTCACAGGCAAACCGTGAACTGGAAACCCTGGATCAGTTGAAATCGGATTTCATCGCCAACATGTCACACGAACTCCGCTCCCCTCTTACGGTGATCCGGGGAGGTGTGGACTACCTGAAGAGAACCATCAGGAAAGCTGACAACAGAAACTATCTGTCCATTATCGACAAGAATATCTCAAGGCTCATTCATCTGGTTTCGGACCTGTTCGATTTCACCAGAATTGAGGCGGATAAGATGGAATGGGCCTTTGAGAGAGAGAATCTGTCGGACCTTGTGAGGGAGGTGATGGAGATACTTGCGCCGCTGGCCAACGATCGGGGTATTTCGGTCACTTACGATTCCTTAAGGGATGTTTTCGCAAGAATGGATCTGGAGAGGATCGAGCAGGTACTGGTCAATCTCCTCGATAACGCCATGAAATTCTCCGCCGATGAAACAGAGATCCGGATCGAAACAGAGGAAAAAGAGGATCTCATTGTCGTTGCCGTAAGAGATCAGGGAATGGGGATATCCCAAAAGGACCTGCATGCGATTTTTGAGAAATTCCATACCGTCCCCGCTTCCGGTGGAAAGAGAAGAAGGGAAGGGACGGGACTCGGGCTCGCCATCTGCAAGGGCATCGTGGAAGCCCACGGCGGAACCATATGGGCGGAGAGCGTTCGGGGTAAGGGGAGTGTTTTTTCCTTTACCCTGCCCAAATATGCGCCTGATTCAGCGGGGGAAGGCGCATAAACACGCCTTCTCCCGCTTCCCCTCACGCCGAGAGCGTCAAAGCTCATCGGCCTTTTTCAAAATAACCTGCGCTCCCTTATAGGAGACGATGACCAGAACAACCCAACTAACAATCATCACCGCTATCATTTGTTAAACCTCCTTTAATACATTTCATGGGCCTTGTCGCCCGCCACTTCCTCGGCACTGATCTTCTTGGCATCCATGAGCTTCCATACATAGGCGATATATGCCAGCACCAGAGGGACAAGCAACGCCACATAGCTCATGGCCGTGAGAGTGTAGTGGCTGCTGGAAGCATTATGGATGGTGAGGCTCGATTGAAGATCCGCCTTTGAAGGATAGAAGGCCGTGTTATTGAAGCCCGCGATGAAAAATACCGTAAGCCCCACCAGAACGGTTCCCACGCCTCCGAACCAGATGCCGGATCTTTTATCTAAAAAAGCGGTGCCCACGACACCCCAGATGACCAGAACCAGCCCCAGCAGCAACAAAACAAGGGAGAGCGGCATTGCCAGGAGATTGCCGAGATACTTTCCGCTGACCAGTGAGACTTTTCCGCTTGCGGGATCGACCGCGTAACCGTCCATGAAGAGCAGACTGATCAGTACGTACAGCAAAAACGGCAACGCATAGAGCAGATTCACCAAAACGGACTTTCGGATTCGCTGCTCCAGGGCCTCGTGCCCCGCAAAATCAATATTGTTCACCAGGTACATCCCCCCCAAAATCCTGGCGTTAAAGACCAGGAACAGACCCAAGGAAAGGTTGAAGAGGCTGAAGGCCGCTTCCAGTCCCCGCAGGGGGTTCGTCCAGGTCACAAAATTATATTCGTTCAGGGTGAAGTTTGAGCCGGTAAAGAAGGTGCCCACGGCCGCGCCGATCAAAAGGATGCCGACGCTGCCGTTGATGAAAAGAAAGATCTCATACACCCTTTCACCCAGCAGATTGCCCGGTTTTTTTCGAAATTCGTAACTGACCGCCTGGATCACAAAGGTGAACAGAATCAGGATCCACACCCAGTAGGCACCGCCGAAACTGGTGGCATAGAATTTCGGAAACGCGGCAAACATTGCACCGCCGAAAAGGACCAGGGTAGTAAAGGTGAGTTCCCATTTACGGCCCAGGGAATTGATAATAAGGGATTTTTCAACCGGGGTTTTTCCCAACTGGCCGATCATGGTCTGGCCCCCCTGAACAAAGATCAGGAAAAGAAAAATGGACCCCACCAGGGAATCGATAATCCACCAAAGCTGCTGCAATACCGTCGTATCAAGATTTCCGAACATTTTATTTGCCCTCCGGTCCCAACTGAATCTGTTTCAACATGATTCTGATTTCAGCGATCAGCAAAACGGTGAAGATGACCAGAAACATGAAAAAAGTGGTTTGCACGGTCCCAGTCGTCAGATTAGACCGGGCCACCGATACGGGAAGCAACCCTTGGATGGCCCACGGCTGTCTTCCCACTTCGGCCACAATCCAGCCCGCCTGACCCGCCACAAACCCCAGAAACACGGAAACCAGCCCCACAAACAACAGCCATTTCTGGTGAATCAGGGTATTTTTCAGGGCAAACACCAAAAAGAGGAGAAAGATCACCGGAAAGAGTCCCCCCAGCATCACCATGATGTGAAAGGCATAAAACACCATGGCCACGGGCGGGACCGCCTCTTCAGGGGTTTTCAGATGACCGTAGCCCAGATAATCTTTGTTCTCATCAAAACGGGCCAGGGCCTTTTCCGCGGCATCGGGAGACCCCTCTTTCTTAGCCTTCTTGTAAAGGGCAAGCTGCTCCAGCGCGTCCCGGCCCTTGACCATCTTGTCTTTTACCCCCATGATGTGTTGCTCGCTGTTGCCGTAAACCAGATCCTTGATGCCCGGAACAAAGCTTCCGGGCTCCCGGTTGGCCATGATCGACAGCAATCCCGGAATTCGCACTTCCAGAAGGAACGGGGGTTCGTCATCATTGACGGTCTTTTTCGGGTTGAGGATCCCGACAGCCACAAGTCCGGCCCCCTTTTGTCCCTCCCAGAGCCCCTCGAATGCCGCCAGTTTCATGGGTTGGCGGTGGGCATCGTTATAGGCGGCCTCATCACCGGTAAAGGCAACATAACCTGAGGAGAGCAATCCAAAGACCGACGCCACCAAAATGCTCTTCCGGGCCATCTGCACATGTCGTTTTTTGAGCAAAAACCATGAGGAGACCGTCAGAACAAAAAGGGATGAAAGCAGGAACGCCGAACTGGTGGTGTGGGTGAACTTGCTGATGGCCACCGGGGAAAAGAGGACGGCCCAGAAATCCTGCATCTCAAACCGTGCGGTGTCCGGGTTAAAGGCCATACCGGTAGGAAACTGCATCCAGCCGTTGGCCACCAGAATCCACAAGGCGGAAAGGTTGCTGCCGACGGCCACCATCCAGGTGGAAAAGAGATGGAATTTTCTGGATACCCGGTCCCAGCCGAAAAACATCACCGCGAAAAAGGTGGCTTCCAGAAAAAAAGCCACGATCCCTTCCACGGCCAGGGGGGCACCGAAAATATCCCCCACCATCCAGGAATAGTTGGACCAGTTGGTGCCGAATTCAAATTCCAGGATGATCCCCGTGGCCACGCCGATGGCGAAATTTATACCGAACAGCGTCATCCAGAATTTGGCGATTCTTTTCCATTCCTCATTTCCGGTTTTCACATAGAAACTCTCAAAAAAGGCAATGAGAAAGGAAAGCCCCAGCGTGAGGGGCACGAAGACCCAGTGGTACATGGCGGTCATTGCAAACTGGGCCCGTGCCCAGTTGACCATGCTCAGATCCATCTGTTCAACCATTTCTGCTCTCCTCCTTTATGAATTAACGGTTACGGTTCTCGGTCTCCAGGGTGATCATGTCCAGCACATGATCCGCCCTTTCCTCATCAGTATTGAAACGGGTATTTAAATAGTTGGGAAAAAAGAAAAGTTTGAGCACACAAAACATGACAAAAAGCTTTAGAAGAATAATCTTCCATAAGGTTCGACCCAAGGTCATGGACCGGAATCCGGTCACGTAGAATCTCAAGATCGATTTCGGATGCCATGGCTTCATTGTTCCCCCTCCCATTCAACCGTATAAAGGATGGCCTATTCGGAAAGACAGACCGGCTGATTGATCAGCTGCGCAAAAGTGACGCTGCCAAGGGTACTTCGTAATTGATCCCGTGCCCCCATCCAGACGCGATGCACCGCGCATTCCGGATTCGCCTCGCACGATGAGGGCCTTATGACGCAATCGTTTAAATAGATCTCTCCGATCATGGTTTCCACCACCTGAAGCAGGGTCACCTCTTCCGGATCCACAGCCAGGCGAAATCCGCCCTTCGCCCCTTGGGTAATCTCTATCATGCCGGCCTTGGCCAGTTCCTGGGCGATTTTGGCCAGGAAACCGCCGGGAATGCCCCCGTGGGTCGCTATCTCTTTTCGACTCGCCAAAACACCTTTCCCCTTTCTGGAAAGATACAGCATGCACCTGACCGCATATTCGCCTGCTCTCGTAAGTCTCATACGTCACCTTAAACCTACATATCGGATAAAAAAGATAATTAAGATCTTTTTTATCCGATATACCATCAAAAAAAACGCCCGTCAAGGAAAAAAAAAGAACCCTGATTTAGCGATTGATCTCCCCGCCCCTGAGCTTCAGTTGTCCTAAAAACCCCGAATCTTCCGAGACAGCATATTATTTCGCGCCCGGCAAGGGACGACCGGCGGACGGCAGTCATGCCCTGCACTATAGCAGCCTGCGCTGAATCCATGTGCTGAAATTGACCCAGAGGACTTTGGCTTTTGGGTCCATATGTACCCTGTAGGGTGTATCCGCGACGCCTGATGGGCTGAGCAGGCATTGGAGAGCCCAAAAAGGGCAATTCCCGCGGCCATGGCCCAGAAAATCACATGTTTTTTCAGAAATATTTTGTGTATATTCATGATTGTCAGCAATATAACGATGTCTCCGATATCAGACCGGCCCACAGGCGTATGATGGATGTCCCGGGCCCCGGCGGGCACCGAGCTTGTTCGATCCATGGAAGAATCTTAACATAAAACTAACCAAACTTTATTCATACGCCAACAATTCCATGATCCGGGTGCAATGGTAAAGTGGCGTTTTTGTAGGGATTTAATGAAAAAAGTGGATCAACACCCATGAGAAACGCGAAACGGTACTGTATCGTCGCCAATCCTGCTTCCGGCAGCATACCCCTCAAAAACCGCCAATCCGAGCTGCGCAGGGCCGCCGCCATTCTGCAAGCTGAAATCTTCGGGCTGGACACCGGAAGCGCCCAAGAACTGGTTCAGTGCGCCAGGGAGCAGGCCGGGCGTTGCGATGTGCTGATTGTGGCCGGGGGGGACGGTACATTCTCCCAGGTCGCTAATGCCGTAGACCTGTCTAACACCATACTGGCTTTCATGCCCTTTGGTACGGGCAACGCCCTCACCCATGCCCTCAATTACCGGGGAGGGATAACGGAAATCGCGCACCGGATACTTGGGGGCGGGATTCATCAATGTGATCTTGTCAGTTGCGATGAAAAAAGAAAAGCGTTCATGGTGTCATTGGGCATCGACGGCACGGCCATCCGATTATATGAGCAGTACCGGCGGATGGGTTATCAAGGCCTTGGGGCACACGTAAGGGCAGGCCTGAAGGCTTTTTTCCATGAGTATCACCCGGTCGGCGGCAGCATCTCCATGGACGGCAGCGAATGGAGAGAAGAAAAACTCTACAGCCTTATTGTGGTAAAACAGCCCTTTTTCGGCATGGGGCTCAAGGTCGTACCCAGAGCCCGGTGGAGTGATGGCCGTTTGCACTCCGTGGCCATTGGCTCGGGGTGGCCGGGTCTGCTCACCGGCCTGATTACCGGATTCACCGTGGGAAACCGGGTGGGCGAATACCGAAGCGGGAAGCACTTGACGGTACGCCTTGATTCACCCCTGGCATTGCAGGTGGACGGGGAATCCGGATGGATCAGCGACCGGTTTTCCTTTACCGTACTTCCCGAGGCCATGCGATTGAAGTATTGACGGTCCTTCCAATAGATCAACTTCTGGTCCGGATTCCCTTATTCACATTTAGTTGCCTGCCCACGCTTTATTGGTAGAGCAGTGGCCCGGCCATTCCCGGGACTCCCCTATGCCGGCCCATTCCTTGGCGATGCCGATGCGGTAATCCAGGTCGTAGAGGGAGCGGACCAAAATATGGCCGGTGTGGGGGGAACCTGAAGCGTTGACGCCCCAGCCCATGTAGTAGCCGGTAAATTCCGTGGCGGCCAGTTCACGGCATAGATAGAGCGCCCGCATTCTCTCCTCGGTGGTGTACTTTTCATTTCCCGCCAGGGTGAAATCCAGCAGCTTTTTCAGCTTGGGATTCTTGTAGTCCATTTCCGTGGGCATGGTGACGATGATGCCCCCGCCGATGTCGTGGAGCATCTGGATGTGCTCTCCGGTCAGTTCCTTAATATAGTTGAGCCCGGCGTTGACTTTGAGGGGATCGGGCATGAAGACCCCGCTGGGGTGCATCTTGCCCGCGGCTCCGGCACCGAAAGCACAACCCTGGGCGACCTCCGCCATCTGCATGCAATGGGTCAGCTTGTCCTGGATGTGTGTTTTGTCCAGCACGCCGTTGACATCGGCCACCAGGGCGGCGATGCCGGCCACCAGGTCGCTGTGACCCGCCAGGCAACTGCACTTGCTCTGTCTCTGGATGGTGCCGAAGTAAAAGGGATACAAAGCCGCCATATCGTACTCACCGCACAAAAAGACCTGGTCCCAGGGAACGAACACGTCTTCGAAAAAGGTGGTTCCTTCCACGATGCCGAAGGCGGCGCTCATGGGGCACTGCATGGGCATATCGATTTGCTCAGCGTTGGGCGACGGCTTCGCAATCAAGGTGATACCCGGCGCATCGGTACGGGTCCAGAATGCCACGGCAAAATCCTTGTCTTCCTCGTTCATGGCACGGCAGGGCATGACCGTCATTACCGGCGTGCAGGGACCATAGGAGGTGTGCACCTTGCAGCCGCTGACGGTGATCCCCTTGGCGTCTTTTTTCACCACCTTCAGGCCCGGATAGTTCTTCTGTTTCGAGGGACGGATATTGCGGTCCCCCTTGGCGTCCATCTTGGCCAAGGAAGAGTCCCAGTCGTTTTTCTGGGACAGTTCGTGAAACCGCTTGAGCCGCTGGTGGTATTCGGTGCCATACTTCTGATCGGTCTCCCAGGTGGCGGCCCAGACCAGCGACATCACATTGGTCCCGCACCAGGCACAGATGCGGCGGTTGGCGATGTCCCGGGTCAGATCCAGCTTGAGCAGGGAGTCTTCCATGGTGGCCTGGATGTGATTGGTGATGCGCCGGACCGGTTCGCCCACCTGGGGAGACTGGACGATAGCAGTCTCTTTGTGGGCATCTTCAAAGGCAAAATCGTGATTGATCGCCAGGATCTTCTTGGTTGACTCGAAACGGGGATCGTTCCAAATGTCCTCGACGCGCTCGCCATTCATATAAACGTCGGGTTTGGTCTCCTTCAGTTCCTCAAGGTATTGTTCGCCGGTCTTAACAGCCATGATGTCTCCTTTCTTTCGGGTACCTTCCAAAAATGGCCAATTTGCTTGATATCTTCGTTGCGCTCAAAACTAAATGCCTGGAATGTCAACCATCATAATGGGAATGACCTTTGAATGGTATCAGCACAAGGCTGAAATATCTGTCGTCAAATGGGAAGGCATTTGTAAGAATTTGGATGACAACAGGCTTGTTTCCGCTCCAATGGTATGGTAGAAAGGGACATGGACCGATCGCGACAAGACATCGCCGCCGTTCTTTTCGATGCCCTCGACGAGGCGTCCCAGAGCATCTTTTACGTGATCCAGGACGGGCGTTTCGTCTACGGCAACAAAAGCGGATGTCGGATTACCGGTCTGGACCATCTAAAAGACGTCTACGGCAAGCCGGCATTGACCTTCGTTCATCCGGAGGACAAACCACTGCTCATCCGTATGACCCGCCGGGCCATGCAGGGCGAACGAATCGAGCCGTTCCAGTGGCGCCTGTATACCGTGGACGGCAGGATCGTTTGGGTGATGGGACTTCTGATGAAGATCGAGTTCGAGGGAAGGCCGGCCCTTCTGGGCAATTACATCGACATAACTCCGTTCAAGCAGACCCGTCTGGAACTGCGGCGTACCTCTGAAAAACTTGAAGAGATGGCCATCGACCTGGAATCGATCCGCCAGGAGGAACGGGCCCAGATCGGCTGGGAACTCAAGGAAAACCTGGGGCAGACCCTGGCGGCCCTGCGGGAAGACATGGCCGTCGAAGCCGATGATACGGTTTTGAAAGACCGGGACAGGAAGCGACTGCTCCACAAGGTGGATTCGGCTCTGGATACCATCGCGCGGATCAGTGCCCATCTGGTGCCGCCGAAGCCGCCCCACCATGACCTGGCCGCGGCCATCCGGCGTTATGCCATGGAATTCAAGGACAAAACGGGTATCGTCCTGAAGCTTGGGTCCGGAAAAGGAGGGAAGAATCTGACCAAAAAGCAGGGTCTGAACATGTTCCACCTCTTTCAGGAAATGGTTAAAACCTTTGTCCCCCTGGGACGCTTTCCGGTCGTGGCGGTTCGGCTGAAGCAAAACCGACAGCAGTTGGAGCTAGGATTGTCCGGCAAAGCCTGCGCACTGAAACCGGACCTGGACCTCGGCGGACCGGCGGATCCCTTCACATCATTGTCCGAGCGCATCAAGGCGGGACGGGGCCGCCTGGATATTCAAAAAAAGGGAAATCAGATCGATCTGGCCGCCCGATTCGCTCTGGGCGTCGCCCCAGGTGCCTCCGAGAGCCGCATTCTATTCGCCGGCACCCAGCCGATTCTCATGGAGGGGATAAACCGTATACTTTCCGGCCTGCCGGATCTCTTCATCTCCGATCATGCGGAAACCTTTCTGGAACTGATGGAAAAGATACGGTCCCCCGAGGTGGATATGGTGTTGTTGGACACACTCATCCTGGGCGGACGGGCAGAGGACAATCTGAAAAACATGAAAGAAGCCGCCCCCCATATGCCGATCCTTGTGTTTCACAGTGCCGGGGATGACGATGATCTGGCCATCCGGATGCTCCGTCAGGGCGCCTCGGGATATCTCGACCGGTCCAGCAGCATCAACGAGCTGATCTCCGCCATCCACAAAGTGGCCATCGGAAGAAAACACATCAACAACCGCCTTGCTGAAAAGCTGGCCTTTGAAGTGGATCTCTACGCCCAAAAACCCTTTCATCATAGGCTCTCGGACCGCGAACGCCAGGTGATGTTCATGATCGCCGAAGGGAAGACCATGCGGGAAATTGCAGAAGGTCTCAACCTCAGCTACAAAACCATCGCCACCTACCGGGCCAGGGTCTTCGAGAAGATGAACATGCACACGGACAACGAAATCGTTCGTTACGTGGTTTCCAAGGGGCTGATTTAATTGCCCGGAGTATGGCATTTTTTTGGGATTTACGATACTTTTTCTTTTGGCATAAGAGATAAGTGGGGGCCTGTACTTTGAAAACCGTTTCCGGAAATACGCAATGACCGATACCACAGAATTCGGGAAAGAGAAAAACCTGTCTGCAAGGTTGGTTCAGCCGGAGGGGTATGGACCCTTTCCCGCTGTTATCATGATGCACGGTTGTGCGCCTGACAATCAATTTCTGAATGCCTGGGAGAATAAACTCGTCCAATGGGGATACGTCGTGCTTCGACTTGATAGCTTGACACTACGCTCAAGGCAGACGTTCTGTGCCCCGGATCATTTCAGCACGGCAAAGGCACGCGCTCAAGATGCCTACGATGCAAAAGCCTATCTTGAAAAGCGCCCGTATGTCGACAAGGATAGAATTGCATTGATGGGTTGGTCTCACGGCGGTACGGCCGCCCTGGATGTTTTGGATGAAAATGTTGGGTTAAAGAGCAGGGGCACTCCCTTTAAGGCGGTCGTTGCATTTTATCCTTTTTGCGCAAACCCTCTGGCTGAGCAGAACGCACCTTTGTTGATCTTCATTGGCGGAAAGGATATGATCTGCGTGGCAGAAAACTGCAAAAAGGCCTTGACTGGCAAAGAACCGCCTCACCAGATTGTTCTGAAAGAATACGAAGATGCGTACCACTGTTTCGATTGGGAAATTGACAGGATGTGGAATGGGAATAAGCTCTTGTACAATCCAGAAGCGGCTTCAGATGCTACTTCTCTAACACAAGAGTTTCTTGGAAGACTATTAAAGTCTCCTGAAGGAGAATAGCAATTCGATTCTGACTTTTTTAGATATTTTTCCGGGAGCTTACGCCGTATGGCTTTTCATGGGGTTTGCCGATTATTTCAATCCTCTTTTGGGTTCTGGGCACGATCAATGACAAATATAGAAATTGCACCAAGAACGATCGCTATGCCAGCGACGACGAATTCCATCCATTTGGGCCGATGATGGACACGATACGGGGGCGCGCCAGAAAGGGGCCTCTGCCACTAAAAGCTGGCATTGTAAATGTTTTACCGAAGCTGATCGTCTGCAAGCTGCTGGAGCCGGCATTGTGTCTTCCGGAGAAGGTTCATCTGATTTGCCACGAAGATAATGAAACGAGGCTGCTGACCGAGCAGGCCATGCATAATATTGATCTGGTTTTGAGTGATTCTCCGGTGCGAAAAGGATTGAGCATCAATGTATGTTGACAATTACCTATCTTTGGTTCAACATAGCAAATTGGTAATCAATCTTCCACATTCTGCTTACGGGGGCGACCGGCACGGTGTGCTCAGGCGCCCAGAGGAGGGTGGTTCATGTCCAGAACGCTCTATTGGATCCAAGGCGGCGGCTGCGGGGGTGATACCTGGTCCTTTCTGAACGCCGAATCCCCTGATTTGACGGAACTCTTTGAAATCCTTTCCATCCGATTGCTCTGGCACCCGTCACTTTCAGCCCTTGATGTCAAAAGCAAGGAACAACTGGATCAGCGCATCTTGGACGACCAACAGCCGCTCTCCATCCTTTGTGTCGAAGGATCGATTCTTCAGGGTCCATTCGGCTCCGGTTCGGCGGACACCATCCATAATAAGCCAAAAGGGGATCTGATCAGGGCCCTTGCCGAAAAAGCGGAATATGTTATCGCGGTGGGCACCTGTGCCAGTTTTGGCGGTTTCGGCGTGGATCAGGAAACGGAAGCCACTGGCATGCAGTTTCACCAACACAGGTTCGGCGGATTTCTGGGAAGGGAGTTCAGGAGCATGAGAGGTCTTCCGGTCATAAACCTGCCGGGTTGCCCTTGCCACAACGATGTTCTGGCCGGGACCCTCTCTTTGGTCATCAATGAAATGCCCCTTGAACTCAACAAGTATCATTCTCCCCTTGAATGGTATCGCATCATGGTGCATCAAGGGTGCACACGAAACGAATATCACGAATACAGGGTTGAAGAAAAAGAATTCGGTGAAAAAGGGTGTCTCTTCTTTTACATGGGCTGTCAAGGGCCACTGGTCACCGGTCCATGCAATAAGATATTGTGGAATAGACGGTCATCCAAGACGAGAGTGGGAGTCCCCTGTTTCGGCTGCACCCATACCGACTTCCCGCAACAGTACCCTTTTTTCAAAACCCGAAACATCGAGGGAATACCCATTGAGCTGCCGGCCGGCGTAAGCCGGGCCCATTATATGGCTTACAAGGGCATGGCTGCCGCGGCCGCTCCCAAACGCCTCATCAAACGCAAATCCGGAATCTAGACCATGAGTGCAAAAAAGATCCATGTGTTACCCGTCAACAGGTCGGAAGGCGATCTTGAAATCCATCTTGAAATGGAAGACGGCGTGATCGTCGACGCCAGAAGCGTCGGCACCATGTACCGGGGCTTTGAAAATCTATTAACTGGCAGAGCCCCCCTGGACGGACTGGTGATCACACCCAGAATATGCGGTATCTGCAGCACGGCCCATTTGAAAGCCGCCGTCAAGGCTTTGGACATGATTGTGGCCGTGGAAGTGCCGGATGATGCCATACGGGTGAGAAACCTGACCCTCATGACGGAACAGCTTCAGAACGATTTGAGGCATGCCTTCCTGCTGTTTACACCCGATTTTACAAGCCCGGCACACCGGGAGCATTCTCTTTACGAAGAGGCGGTCAAACGGTACCGTCCCCTCAAAGGCGAGACAGTGATATCGACCATCCGGGAAACCAAGAAGGTGATCGAAATCATTGCCATCCTGGGCGGGCAGTGGCCCCATTCCTCCTTTATGGTGCCCGGTGGTGTCGTTTCGGTCCCCGGCCACAATGATATCAGCCAATGCCGCAGCCTTCTGGCCGGTTTCCGCCGCTGGTATGAACGCCGTGTGCTGGGATGCACCCTGGAACGCTGGATGGACGTCAAAACACCCGAAGACCTTGAGATCTGGCTTCATGAAAAGAGAGAACACCGGGAAAGCGAAATGGGATTCTTTGTGCGCTTTTCAGAAGAGGCCGGGCTTCACCGGTTGGGGAAGGGTTACGCCAATTTCATCAGTTTTGGGGCCTATGAAATGCCCCTCAGCACAAAACTCACGACACCTCAGAATACCGGCCACCTTTTTCCGGCCGGCTTTTACATGGATGGCCGTCTCCCCTTTCTCCAGGAAAAGATCACCGAGGATGTTTCTTTCTCACATTTTGAATCAGAGGGCAATCCGTGCCATCCATTTGAAGGAAAGACCATTGTTGAACCACCCAGCCCGGATTCCAAAGCCTACTCCTGGGGAAAAGCCCCGAGATACGACGGATATCCCGCCGAGACCGGTCCGCTGGCGGAACTCGTCATGGCTTCGAACCCTCTCATCAAAGGGATTCTTGATAAAGAAGGACCCAGCGTGTTTCTGCGCCAGCTAGCACGTCTGATCCGGCCATCCCTTCTGTTCCCGGTCATGGATTGCTGGCTCAAAGAGACGGGTATCGGCAATGAACTCTTCTATCGAAAAAATGAACAGCCGGAAAACGGCCAGGGTTTCGGCCTGGTCCAGGCCCACCGGGGCGCCCTCGGTCACTGGGTGACCATTGAAGAAGGTAGGATCTCTCATTATCAGGTCATCACACCAACCGCCTGGAATGCATCGCCCTGTGACGCCAAAGGGATCAGAGGGCCCTGGGAAGAAGCGCTCATGGAAACCAACATCAAGGAAATGGCGCACCCCGTCGAGTTGGAACACACGATCCGTTCTTTCGACCCGTGCATGGTGTGCTGTGTTCACGCAGTCAGCGGGAACGAAAAACCGGTTGCCGCACACATCCCCTGTTGATGACAAAGGAGTCCCATATGCCGGCACGCCCATTACCAACGCCGTCCCCAACCGATTCGCCTGCTCTGGCGAGGGCACTTGCAAAAGAGAACGCCATCTTCCGCAAAGAGATTCGCGTCGCCAGAGAAGCGGCTGAAATTACGGCCACCCTGGTGGTCAAACAGTTTGAGGAAACGGAACGGGTCCTTCAGAGACTCCAAAATGCCAATGCCCAGCGAAAGGCGGTCCTCGATTCCGCCACCCAGATCGCCATTATCGCCACCAACATGAAAGGGACCATTTCGGTTTTCAACACCGGCGCTGAAAACCTTTTGCAGTACCGGGCCGAGGAAGTCATTGAAAAGGCCACGCCCGAAATATTTCTCCTTGAAAGTGAACTGGCGCTGCATCGGGAAAGTATCAGACTGACCACGGGCCGCGACGTCAAAGGACACGAAGTGCTTCTGGAATATGCCAGACAGGGAAGGAAAGAACAGCAGGAATGGACCTATGTTCGAAAGGACGGCACCCATTTTCCCGCGGTCCTTTCCATCAGTGCGCTCAAGGATCCGGAAGGGATTATTTACGGTTTTTTGTGCGTTGCCATGGATGTCACCGAGAAAAAGCGGTCTGAAAAAGCACTGGCGGAAAGCGAAGCCAACTACAGATTCCTGATCGACAATATCCCCAATATCGTTTTTCGCGGTTATGCCGATGGGTCCATTGATGTATACGATGACAAAATCGAGGCAATGACCGGATACAAAAAAAGACTCTTTGATTCAGGACAGCTGAAATGGTTTGACCTCATATTGGAAGAGGATCTCCCCCTGGTTCGGCAAAAATTCATCGATGCCCTGAGGTCCAACAGAAGTTACATTCGGGAATATCGTATCCGCAAGAAAAGCGGAGAAGTCATCTGGATTGAAGCCTGCAGCAAAATCGTGTGTGACGATGATGGAAAAATTGACTTTATCACAGGGTCTTTTCTGGACGTATCAGAGAGAAAACGGGCCGAAAACGCCCTTCACGAATCAGAACAGAAATACCGATCCCTTTTCATCAGCGGTCCCAATCCCATTTTTGTGCTGGATCGTGAGACACTGACAATACTGGACGCCAGCCCCAGCGCTGAAGAGACCTACGGATATTACAAGGATGAACTGGTGGGACTAAACTTTGAAGAACTGGGGACTTTTGAATATGAACACGAAACTCTGTCAGGCATGGAAAACAGGAGTTGGGGCGAAACGTGTGTTATCAGCCAGCGCGTCAAGCATTTCCGCAAAGACGGAGAGCCGTTCTATGTGGAAGTCAAAGCCTGCCCAACCACCTATATGGGGCGACCCGCCATCATTCTGGCCACATCGGACATCACCGAGGTCATCGAAAAAGACGCGCAACTCTTCCAGGCAAGCAAAATGACGACCCTGGGTGAGATGTCGGCGGGCATCGCCCATGAACTCAATCAACCGCTCAACGCCATAAAAATCGGCAGCGACTTTCTGAAAAAGCAGATTGACCTTGACCGTGCCATAGCCTCCGACGAACTGCACCAGGTGGTCAGTGCTATGTCCACACAGGTGAACAGGGCTTCGGAAATCATTCAAAGCCTGCGGGAATTCGGCAGAAGGCCCGATTTCGAGAAAGAAAAGGTCAACGTCAACCAAACCGTTAAAGATGTTATGAAGATCATCGCGCAACAGCTCAGTCTTCAGAACATCCAAGTGGTTTATGACCTGGACGAGACCACACCGCCCATTTTGGCGAACAAGAACCGCCTGGAACAGGTCATCTTCAATCTGGTCACCAATGCCCGGGACGCCATCGAAAACCAGGACCCTCTGTCAAAAGACACGAAAGAAAGGATCATCGCCATATCCACGTGGTCTGAACAACGGACCCACCTGAACCTGACCATTTCGGATACTGGAACGGGTATACCCGAAGAAGACCTGCAAAAGATATTTGAACCTTTTTATACAACCAAAGAGGTGGGCAAAGGAATGGGGCTGGGGCTTTCCATTATTTACGGCATTATCAGAGATTTTGAGGGTACCATTCATGTGGAAAACCGCTCGGCCGGTGGGACCCGGTTTCATCTTCGTTTTCCATTGAGCAAAAAAACGGAAGAGCGAGGAGATTGATGGATTTACTCTGAAAGCTCCGGGACCGATCTTTTTGAAAGAGGGATCTGACATGAAAAGAATTCTGATTATTGATGATGAAATCACAACACTCCAGATGATGAAATTTTTTCTCGGTGCCTGCGGTTACGACGTATTAACCGCTGAGAATGCCCAATCGGGTCTCGAGGTTTTTGAAAAGGAGCTTCCACCC
The DNA here is from genome assembly GCA_028278625.1 of Thermodesulfobacteriota bacterium. The sequence continues at coordinate 8,706 of JANQDY010000118.1, read as the reverse complement.
ATCGTCCTGACCGACATCAAGATGCCGGGACGGGATGTCTTTTCAGTGCTCAAAACCATCAAAGCCATTCGCCCGGAAACGGAAGTCATGGTCGTCACCGGCCACGGGGACAAGGAGCTTCGAAAAAAGGCATTTGATCTTGAAGCCGCTGAGTTTTTCAGCAAACCCCTTGACACGGAAGCCCTTGACGCGGCCCTTAAAAGAATTGAGAAGAAAATCGGTATTTGAAACGGGTACGCAAAGAGAACCCCCTTCCCGAAATTCTCACTGCAACGTAGCGTAAATCAAGGAAGACAGATTGGCAAAAATACTCTTCGGCGTCATGGGTGATGCCCTGGGACACGTTTATCAAGCGCTTACCATTGCTCAGGAATTGCCGCAGCACGACTTTCTGTTCCTGGGAAGCGGCAGAACCCTCACCTTGAGATCCATGGGGTATCGGGTGATACCCGTGCCGATGTTTGGAACAGCCTACAGAAACAATCGCGTTCATGTGGCGGTGACCTTGCGCCACGGGCTGAACGTCTTTCGTGGATCCGGACAATCCACAGGAAAAGTAATGGATATTATTCGTGATTTCAAACCGGACCTCATCCTTTCCGCCTATGAATATTTCGTTCCTCTTGCAGCCAAGAAACTGGGCAGGAATTGCATCAGCATTGACAATCAGCACTTTTTAACAAAATGCCGCTCTCCCTTGCCTGAGGGGCAGATCCTCAGCCGTCTCATGTTCACATTGCCGCTGCGGTTAATGTACAGCAACGCGGACAAATATTTCATCAATACTTTCTTTCAATGTTCTCCCTCAAAGCCCAAGGAAACAGAGGTCTTTCCACCGCTTTTGAGAAGCGAGGTCCTGAAACTGAAACCGAGTGACAGGGATCATGTGCTGGTTTACCAGACATCACCCACCTTCAAAGGATTGTTCAACCTCCTTGAAGGACTGCCCAATCGTTACATTGTCTATGGTTTCGGCGGGAATGGGACCCGAAAAAACGTTGTTTATAAAGAAACCAACGACCAAACCTTTCTGCGCGACCTTGCATCCTGCCGTTACGTCATCACCAATGGCGGCCACAACGTCATTGCCGAAGCGCTTTTTTTCGGCAAACCGGTTCTGTCCTTTCCCATCATGCTTGCTTACGAGCAGTTCTTTAATGCCCATATGCTCGCTTATATGGGATATGGGGACTATTGCCTTGACGCCCATCCGGATTTGAGTATTCTTGAAAACTTCGAAAGCAGGTTGGCCGGCTGCCGTTCCCGCATCGCCAAGGCCGGGTTTTTCGGGAACAGAAGAATGGCAAACCGCCTGGAGCAGGTGATTCAGTCGCAAGAAGGGCTTTTGGGCACACAGGGTTCACGGTAATTCCGCTTGCATGAATACCAGGGACGAAAGATGAGCTTATGGATGGGACATGACGAATCAGACAGGCCATAACGCCATGGATCCGGTGAGCAGGTTTCATCCGATTATCGGCCAATGGTTTCGTGCCCGGTATCAGCATCCCACTGATATTCAGTCCGAAGCGTGGAAGATCATTCAGGCACAACGGCACGTGCTGGTGACTGCCCCTACCGGTAGCGGAAAAACCTTGACCGCTTTTTTGTGGGCCATCAATGAATTGGCCACAGCCAGCATGGACCCGGGCCACACGCGGGTATTGTATGTCTCACCGCTCAAAGCGCTGAACAACGACATTCGGCGCAATCTGCTGCAGCCCCTTGAGGAACTGAAGGCCTGTTTTGACCGGTCAGGCATTGAGATGCCGGAGATCCGCGTGTTGACCCGCTCAGGCGACACGCCCTTTTCCGAGCGGCGCCGGATGCTCAGGCGGCCGCCTGAAATACTGATCACCACGCCGGAGAGTCTCAATCTGCTGCTGGCTTCCCCTCAGGCGCGAACAACCCTCCGTACGGTCCGCTCCCTGATACTGGATGAAATCCATGCGGTGATAGACACCAAGCGCGGCACTTTCCTGATGACCGCGGTAGAGCGGTTGGTGCTTCTGGCAGGCGAGTTCCAGCGCATCGCGCTCTCCGCTACGGTCAATCCCATTACAACGGTGGCCGATTTTGTGGGGGGATATCAACGGGGCTCCCAGGGGGCGCCGGAGTACGTCAAACGGGAAGTTGCAATTGCCGCTTCCCGCACGGTCAAGCAATATGATATTCGGGTCCGCTATCCCGTTAAGGCGGCATCACGCCCCAGCGGCGAATCGATCTGGGATGCCCTGGTGGAGGCGTTCAAGGTCAAGATCGGACAAAACCGGTCGACCCTGGTCTTTGTCAACAGTCGCCGGTTGTGTGAAAAGATGGTCCTTAAGATCAACCGCAATGAATCCGAACCACTGGCCTATGCCCACCACGGTTCCCTGGCCCCTGAAATCCGTCAAACCGTCGAATCCCATCTTAAAACCGGCCGACTGAAGGCCATTGTGGCCACCAACTCTCTTGAATTGGGCATCGACATCGGCCCCTTGGATGAAGTACTGCTGGTGCAATCGCCGCCGTCGGTGTCCGCGGCCATCCAGCGCATCGGTCGTTCAGGCCACCGGGTGGGCCAGATCAGTCGCGGCAGCCTTTATCCCACCCACCCCCGGGATTTTCTTGAAGCGGCGGTATTGGCGCGGCACCTGCCCGAGCAGGCCATTGAGCCCAAAAAGCCGGTACATGCGCCTCTGGATGTACTCTCCCAGGTGATCGTGGCCATGACCGGCGTGGATACCTGGGATGTGGATGAGCTCTACTATCACCTGAAGACATGCCACCCTTACCACGATCTGTCACGCCGACAGTTCGATCTGGTCCTGCAGATGTTGGCCGGCAAATATGCAATGTCCCGACTGCGCGATCTGAAGCCGCGCGTTGCCATCGACGGCATCAATCATACGGTCAAAGCCCGCAAAGGGGCCTTGCAGGCGGTCTATCTCTCGGGCGGCGTGATTCCCGACCGCGGCTATTTCCTTATGCGCCATGCCCGAACAGGCGGGCGCATCGGAGAACTGGACGAGGAATTTGTGTGGGAGGCCAAGGTGGGGCAGACATTCAACCTGGGAGCCCAGAAATGGCGGATCGAAAAAATCACCGCCGGCGAAGTACTGGTTGTCCCCGGTCACCCCAAGTCCCTGGAGACGCCCTTCTGGAAAGGGGAGGCATTTCAACGGGACTGGCATTTTTCCGAAAAAATTCTGCACTTCTTGGAGGAAGCCGACCGATGGATGGGGGACCGCACCTGGCAGGAGCAGATGCGGCAACAGTGTCATCTGGAACCGTCGGCCGCCGAGGCGTTGCTAGATTTCCTGAAAAACCAGCAGGAAGCATTCAATTGTCCGTTGCCCCACCGCCATCACATGGTTGTGGAGTTCGTCCATTCCGCCCCGGGTGCTGCCCCGGGGAACCAGGCGGTGCTGCTCAATCTGTGGGGCGGCAGGGTCAATCAGCCCCTGGCCCTGGCCCTTGATGCGGCCTGGCATGAGAAATTCGGACAGCGCCTGGAAATCTTCGCAGGCAATGACGCCATCGCTCTTCAGCTGCCCCATGAGGTCGGGGCCGCGGACATCCTTGCCCTGGTCAACAGTCGCAATCTGGATCAACTGTTGCGCAAACGCCTGGAGACATCCGGTATTTTCGGCGCCCGTTTCAGAGAGTGCGCCGGGCGGGCGCTTTTGTTGACCCGTGGGAGTTTTAAAAAGCGCATGCCATTGTGGATGAACCGTCTCCGTTCCCAGAAACTGTTTAACGCGGTGCGCCAATACGATGATTTTCCGATCCTGATGGAGGCTTGGCGCACCTGTCTGCAGGACGAATTCGATCTGGAGCGGCTGCGCAGCCTGCTGGAGGAGTTGGAAGCCGGCACCGTGGCATGGTCCGAAGTCCATTCGGATCAGAATAGCCCCATGTCCCGCCAGATGGCATGGCGCCAGATCAACAAGTACATGTATATGGATGACACTCCGGGCGATGATCAACCGTCGCGGTTAAGCAGTGATCTCTTGCAGGAAATCGTCCACAGTCCGACCCTGCGGCCCCAGGTGTCCCGGGCCGTGGCAATGCAGTTTGAGCAGAAGAGTTTGCGGCTCATGGCAGGCTATGCCCCCACGGACAGCGAGGAACTGGTGGAATGGCTCAAGGAACGTCTGCTGATCCCAGAGGCAGAGTGGCAGGCCCTGTTAAGGCTGATGGCCGGGGAGAGTGATCTGGCCATGGACAGCCTGTTCAGGACCATTGGGTCCAAGGTGGTGCGGTTGATTCTGCCCAAAGCCGGAGAAGCACTCATGGTCAGCCGTGAAACACTGCCCCTGGTAACGGCGGCACTGCCCCATGCATCCGAAACCATCCGGATCGAACAATTGGTGCCTGACAATGAGGGTCCCTTCCCGGCAGATGGCGTTTTTGACCCGGCTTTTGCTGGTTTTGATCCTGAAGTCGACCCCGAGGTTGAACCCGAAGTCGATTTAACGTGGCTGCTCTCTGAATGGCTGCAGTTTTACGGTCCCCGAACGCCCCGGTTCATCGCCGGAACATTTGGCATCGATGTCGGGCGGGCCGTCATCTGTCTGGACCAATTGGTCCATGAGCAGCGACTGGTCTTTGGACAGTTGATCAAGAAGACAGCGGAAGCCCTTTATTGCGACGCCAAGAACTTTGAAATGCTGTTGCGGTTGGAGCGCCGTGCCGCTCTGCCGGTGGTGGAACCTCAGCCCTTGGCATCGCTGGCCCTGTTCCTGGCCCGGGTACAGGGGCTGACACCAGGCCCCCCCGACCGTCAGGATCCGGTGGAACGGTTGCTGGATATCTGTGAACAGATGTGCGGGGTTCCCCTTCCGGCGCATTTGTGGGAGGAAGAGATTCTTCCGGCCCGGCTGCCGGCCTACGATCCGGCCTGGCTTGACTCCCTCACCCAGACAGCCCATCTCATGTGGCTTGGCCTCCCGAGCCGGCAGTTGGCCTTTTATTTTGAACCGGACCTGGATTTGCTGATGCAGCCCGAACAGACCGTCCAAAATAGTGAGAACGCCGATGCACCGAATCTTCAACCGACATCGGGTACGGGCATGGAGGAGGTACTTCATTCGGCCGGCCGCTTCGATTTTTCCACCTTGATACAGCTGACCGGCATGTCGCCTTCGGAGGTCACTCGCCAACTGTGGGACGGGGTCTGGCAAGGCACCTACGCAAATGACGCTTTTGCCGCCGTCCGGCAGGGACTGGCCACGGGTTTTAAACCGCCTCGGACGGGCATCGGGCCTCAGAGGGGTGTAAGAGTGGGAAGGGGGACTGGGCGACGCGCTTTCTCGCGCTGGAAAGCCGCTTTGCCCCGGGCCGGCAACTGGTTCAAGATCCGCTATCCGTCACTTGACGAGGATCCCATCTCTCAACAGGAACGGCGCAAAGACCGCATCCGGCTGCTGTTGAACCGATACGGCATCCTGTTTCGGGAACTGCTGGCCCGGGAACTGCCCATGTTCCGCTGGGCTGCCCTGCTGCGTACCCTGCGCCTCATGGATCTTACGGGCGAGATCCATTCCGGCTGCTTTTATGAGGGGATCAGCGGCCTGCAATTCATCGCCCCGGAACGGCTGGCCCTTTTGCGGCACGCAACCGAACCGCAGCCCATCTATTGGCTCAATGCCATGGATCCGGCGTCCATGTGTGGTCTGGGACTAAAGGACTTGCCCCACAGCCTGCCACGCCGCATCGCGTCCAATCATTTGGTCTATCGCGGCACCCAGCTGATGGCCATATCGCAACGAAAGGGACGCAAGCTCAACTTCAACACCACCCCGGATGATCCGGATCTCACCGCCTGCTTAGGCTTCCTTCATCACCTGCTCTATCGCAGCTTTCAACCGAGACGTTACATCACCGTGGAAACCATCAATGAACAACCGGCCACCGAAAGCCCCTATTTGCGGATATTCGGGGATGCCTTTGAAGTGGTGCGCGATCCCAAAACCATAACCCTTTACCGCCGCCGATGATGAAACTGCCCAGAATCGCCTACATCCTCCTGTGGTTTCCCAAGCCTTCCGAGACATTTATCTTCAGGGAGGTCGTAAATCTCCGGAAAATGAGGCTGCCATTGGACGTCTATACCCTTTACGGCAAACTGACAAAGCACCTCTCTCCGGAAATGCGCTTGGCCTCAAATGGGATCAAAAGACTCGGCATTCCCTGCATCAAACATCTGACACGGGATATTTCTTACTGGGCCCGTCGAAATCGCCCCACCGTCCTGTGGCTGTTCCGCCATATCCCCTGCCGGCATTGGAGATCCCTGGAGGTGGCCGGTGAGAATATCTGGGCCTTTTTGACCGGTTTCACATTGGCCCGAATGTTTGAGCGGGATCGGATCGAGCATATCCACGCGCCCTGGGCAAACGGCCCCGCCACGGCGGCGTGGGTTGCCTCAAAGTTGACCGGTATTCCTTTCAGCTTCACTGGAAGGGCCGTGGATATTTTTCCGCCCGATGGCGCACTTGTGGAAAAAATGGCAGACTGCGCCTTTGTCCGGACAAACCCCCGGGCCAATCGAAAACACCTGGAACGGTATTCCGCCGGACCTTCTCAAAAAATACATGTGATTTACGACGGCTACCCGCTGGTTGCGTTTCAGGAAGCATCCGTTAGAATGGAACCTCCTTTCAGAATTCTGGCGCTTGGCCGATTCGCCCGTTTCAAAGGCTTTGAGGTGTTGATCAGGGCCGCCCGGATCATGGAAGGCCTGGGGCTCAGCTTCCAGGTGACGCTGGCCGGTTCCGGTCTCCGCGGCATCCCCCTAAAACAGCTGGCCAGACGCCTGGGCGTCAGCCAATACGTCTCATTTCCCGGGTATGTGAGCCATGAAAAGGTCACCGATCTGTTTCAAAAGGCGGATATTTTCGTCATGCCAAGCATCGTTCACCGAACCGGCGAGCGTGACGGTATTCCCAATGTGATGGTTGAAGCCTTGCTTCACAGGGTCCCGGTTGTGGCCACGGACGTGGCTGGAATCGGTGAGGTGATCCGCGACGGAATAACGGGGTTCCTTGTCCCGCAAAAAGATCCCCGGGCCCTTGCCCATGCCATCATAAGAATGACCCGTGACAGGGAAGCTGCCCTGATAATGGCGGAAGAAGGCCGGCGGCTGGTGCTTCGGATGTTCGACCCCGAAACCTGCCACAGGGAGGTGTTCAAACGCCTGACCGATCCCCGTTCTTTAAAAAGTCCCCTTCAAGGATATGCTTCATGACCGCAAAAAGAGATCTTAAAGGAGGTTTTAAGAGACCGATCAGACTTGTTCTCCTGCTGCAGGACCTTGAATTCGGCGGAACCCAGCGATATGCCATCAATCTTCTGAGCGGATTGGATAGATACAGGTTTTCGCCGGAACTGTGGACCCTCTGCGGCAGGATGGATATGGTCCCAACCGCACTTGGAACCGGGGTACCCATTAGATGGCTGGGCAAAACACACCATGTTTTGCCCCATGCCATTGGTCGTCTGGCCCACCGCCTTTTGCGACACCCGCCGCATATTCTGTATACTCTTACGGTGGTCCCCAATATCTGGGGAAGGATTTTCGGACGGCTCGCCCGCATACCGGTGGTCATCTCCAGTTACAGGGACCCTCAGCCGAAGCAGTACGAAAGCCTTATGTGGCCCTTGAGCAGCCGCATCATTTGTAACGCGGAAGCATTAAAAAAGGAAATCGTCTTACGTCATCACGTCAATCCAGAAGTGGTAAATGTGGTGCCCAATTCGGTGAACAGTGAATATTGGTCCCCGAAAGATTCATTAAAGGCCAAACATCCGACGGTTCTCTATTGTGGAAGGCTGGTGGGTCGAAAGGATCCCTTAACCCTCTTAAAAGGATTTGACCTTGTCCGCAAAAAGCTCCCCCTAGCAAGGCTTGAAATAGTGGGTGACGGGCGGCTCCAGAAAAAGGTGGCGGCCTTTATCAGGGGCCAGGGGCTCAAGTCCTGCGTCCGGATGATCCCAGGGCAACTGGATCCACGACCCGCCCTGAGAAAGGCCTGGGTATTTGCCATGACACCGACCCGGGAAGCATCCCCCAATGCCATCCTGGAAGCCATGTCAACGGGACTGCCCATGGTGGCCACCCGGGTGGGCGGCATTCCTGAACTCATCGCCCACGGAGATACCGGATTTACCGTAAAGCCCAAAGATCCCGAAGGCCTTTCAAAATCCCTCATCACCCTGCTGGAAAACGAACAGCTGAGGCAGGCCATGGGGAAAAGTGCAAGAGAGCGGGTCCTCAAAAACCACGCCATATCCATGATGGTGGCAAAAACGGAACGGGTGTTCCTTGACACCCTTTTTTAGGAGAATCAACGCACCGCGCAAAATCCCACGGAAGTATTGGTTTCCCCAGCCGAAATGACGTTGTTCCAGTCCAGACCCTCGATGGTCAGGGTGTTGCCCTCGATTTCATAGAGGGCGTTCCATAAAGTGGTGATCGTCCCCTGGATGGTCAACGTGAGCTGCCAGTCCACCGCCGCGTCCCCGTTGTTCTTTATGAGGATGTTTGCGCAGTATCCCGTCCCCCAATCGTTGGTCACCGCCGCCTCCCCGGTGACGTCTCCGGAATTGGGCGCGTTGTATTCGTCATTGTCCTCCGTGTTTTCACATCCCGGATCCGCCATGTCAATGAGCCCGTCACCGTCATTGTCAAGGCCGTCACCGCAGGCGTATTGCATGGGA
>JANQDY010000103.1 GCA_028278625.1 Thermodesulfobacteriota bacterium | reverse complement strand
CTAAATGTTTCGGGCGACGCAACGTCCTTATAAATGTGCCTGGGCAGGATAAACAGGGTTCCCGCCACATCACTTAAAAACGGATTATAAATGGATTTTAGAAAAATCGTTACCTCGTGGTTGCCGGTCTTCTCGACCCGGTCGATCGCAGTGGTATCCGAAAAGCAATAGGGATGGTCGTGGGAATATGCCAGTGTGAAGACCACATCTTCAGGTGTGACGGGCATTCCGTCGTGCCATTTGGCATTTTCTTGCAGCCAAAAAGCCCAGGCGTTCTCTTTCTCCCGGTACACCCAAGATTTTGCAAGTGCGGGAACAAAGGCTCCTGTGCGGTCTTTCCAGAGGAGTGTGTCAAAAACAAGGCTAGTGTAGGCGGCCCCCGGCCCCTTGAAAATGTGGGTGTAGGGCGCCGGGAAGCCCCAGTCTCCCTTTCGATCGGCAATCACAAGGGTTTCGGGGTCGCTGCACGATGCTGTTCCGGGCCAGGAACAGAGTACAAAGACAAAGACAAGTAACGGACCGGTCGGAAAAAAGCGTCTCTTTTTCGGAATCAACATGGTTTGCTCCCTTCAAAATAAGAATCATTCTTTTTTTCCGGGGCAAAACCCCGGGCAAAGTAAGGCATCCCGGGATTTCCGTTTTTCATCCTCAAAAGATCGGGGCAGCCTCCGTCCGAAGAGGGTTACCCCTTGTCCAGGCAGGTCTTCTGACTTCCCCTCCCTGTCGGCCACCTTCCCGTCTGCTCTCTTCTGAACGTTAGACAGTGGTTTCTATTTGCCGAAGGGTTCTTTTTTCACGCTGGAGCGGAAAAAAGCGAGGGTTACAGCGGCGGTTCCGTCCCTGACTCTCACAGGATTCCCTATCAAACTCCGATTGAGCACCTGGGCAAATCCGGCTTCTCGGCGGCGTTTCGAGTGCTCCAGTGGGGTTTCATTCAGTTCATAACAGAACCGAACAAAAACTCACCGGACGGGGGTCGCCTGCCGGAAGTTTTCATATAGGAGAATGGGGACCGATTTTCTACCCGGGCAGGCACAATTCTTAACCCTCGCCGCACATTTCGCCGTTGAGGTGTCGCAGGGAGGCCATGCGAATGCTTTTTAATCGCTGGGTCAGGCACTTTTGGCCCAACATCCCAAGGATCTGTTTGTCAGTGATGGCAATTATGCGAATCATTCAGGTGTTTCATCCAAGGCCGTGTTTTCGGCGGCTGGCATTGGCGGCGTATCCAGCAGTCTCCAGGTTTCCATGATGCATTAAATCTCTTGAAGTAATGTATTGATCAATCTATTGTCTCAAACGGATGGTGTAACTATCACATACGCGACCGTGAGGAAAGGTATAAAAAGTGAAATTCCTTTTTTTGGAACCCTTTTTTGGCGGCTCCCATCGGTATTTCGCGGAAGGGTTGGTAAAGCATTCCCGCCACCGTATCGATCTGGTGACCATGCCCGCCCGTTTCTGGAAATGGCGCATGCGGGGGGCGGCACTCCATTTCTTGAAAAACATTCCCAATTTGACGGATTATGACGGCTTAATCACCAGTGACTTGATGAGCCTTTCCGACCTTCAATCTCTTCTTAAAGGGAAATGTCCTCCGGCACTGGTCTATTATCATGAGAGCCAGGTCACCTATCCGGTGGCACCCGGTGAGACCATGGATGTCCACTTCGGATTTACCGATATGACCACCGCGTTGGCCGCCGATCGAATACTGTTCAATTCAGAAACCCATTTTGACGCCTTCTTTGAAAGACTTCCCCGATTCCTCAAAATGATGCCCGATTTCAGGCCCATGTGGGTCGTGGATGAAATCCGGTCCCGTGCGGGGGTGCTATATCCGGGATGTAATCTTTCGGGGTTGAAAGGGGGCAAGGGGTCGATCCCGGCAAACTCGCCCTTGATCATATGGAATCATCGGTGGGAGTTTGATAAAAACCCCAAAGACTTCTTTTTGGCCTTGGACGAAATGACGAAACTGGGCCTCGATTTTCAGCTGGCGCTTCTGGGTGAGAATTTTCAAAGCTGTCCAAAGGCGTTTACGGCCGCTCAAGAAAGATACGGAGAAAGAATCGTCGCCTATGGCTACGAACCTTCCAGAACAGCCTATGAAGAATGGTTGAAGCGGGGAACAGTGGTTGTCAGTACCGCCTGGCAGGAGAATTTCGGCATTTCCATGGTGGAAGCCATGAGTGCCGGCTGTATTCCCCTGCTGCCGGACCGGTTGTCTTATCCGGAGATCGTTCCCGAGCGTTACCACCGCGATTTTCTATACAAAACCCGGGAAGAACTGGTTGAGAAACTGGCCAAGGCCCTTTCAGGCACCCTCGTTTCTCCGGGAAGAATTGCGGACCTTCAAAAGGAAATGGGCCGTTTTTCATGGCATCGCCTCATTATTAAATACGATGATGAGCTGCAAACGCTAGGCACCGGTTAAGAGTTTTAAAAGAAAAGACAATCTCTTTTTTGCATTTTTTCTCTTGGTTTTTCGTCTTTTACTTGACATGTTCCATAATTCCGTCAATATATTATATTTTCATGGTGTTAGAACAAAAACCATATATCGGGTGGCAGTGATGGCGGTAATTTATGCGATCGGAGGTGGCAAAGGCGGCAGCGGCAAGAGCTTTTTGGCGGCCAATTTGGGCGTCATGTTTGCCAGAGCAGGGCATCATACGGTCCTTGTGGATCTTGATTTGGGTGGGTCCAATCTTCATTCACTGTTGGGCATCCGTCATGTGAAAAGGGGACTCAACAGCTATCTCGGCAGATCCGTCAACGACCTTTCGGAAACTGCCGCTGCCACCGAGATTCCAAATCTGCAGCTTATCAGTTCCATGGATTGCTCCCTTGAAATCGGAAATCTCTTCTATGCGCAGAAAGTGAAAATCATCAACGCGATCCGCCGGCTCCCCTATGATGTGGTATTTCTGGATCTGGGTGCCGGAACCACCTATAATGTTCTCGATTTCTTCCTGACCGCCCATCACGGTGTTTTCGTTTTTACGCCCGAACCCACTTCCATACAGAATGCGGTACAATTCATTAAAGCCATTTACCTCCGCAGGGTGAAACAGATTCTGAAACGTTACAGTTTCGACAATGTGGTGAGAGAACTTGCCGATGAATCTGAAAATGGAGTGATCAGATCCCCCTTGGATGTGGTTGATCATGTGCTGAAGCGGGAGCCGGAGCGGGGAGCGCTCCTTGAAAAAGAACTGGGAAAGCTCTCTTTCAAGCTTGTTTTGAACCAGTACCGAAAACACATAGATGAGACCCTGGGTGAAAAAATCGAGAAGGTTTGCAACCGGCATTTCTATGCGGGCTTTCAATTCCTGGGCAATATCGCCTATGACGAACGCGTGCACAATTCCATAGTTTCAAAAACCATATTTGCACACAAGTATCCCTATACCCCCACATCCACCGACCTGAAACACGCCACGGAGCGGATGCTGAAAAAAACCAAAGAAACCTCAAGATCTGCAGGGTAATTATGGTACGGTTTGAACATCTCAATTTTTACGAGTTGCTGGAAGTCCCTGTTAACGCCACTTCATTTGAAATCAGGCAGGCCTATCGAAACGCGCTTTCCATCTATGAAGAAGATTCCATGATTTCGGATTCATTTTTTAACGATGAAGAGCGAAACTTCATTTTGAGAAGAATCGAACAGGCTTTTTCCACATTGATCAACAAGGGCCACAGGGCAACCTACAACAAGGAACTGTCCGGTGCCGGTATCATTGATGCGGCCACCCTTGAAAAGGCAAGATCCAAAAAGGAAGGGCCAATCCCCTTGTTTTCGCTAAAGAAGAGAGGGGGGCAACCTTCGGTATCCAACCGGGTGAAGGATCGCATCAAGAAGAAAGACGTTACCGAGGTTTCCCGGGAGATCATGTCCGAAGGGCTGATATCCGGCAAGGATTTAAAAAGACTTCGAGAACATGTGGGGATTGCGGTTGAAGAGATTTTTGAAGTGACCCGTATCAGTTTGAAAGTGTTAACCGCCATAGAAGGGGATGATGTTGAATCCCTGCCGCAGACATTTTATCTAAAGAACTTTCTAAAAGCCTATGCGGAACTCTTCAAATTGGATTCCGACATCGTCATTGACGGATACCTGGCCAACCTTTCACATCTCAGAAAATAACGAATGCACCAAACCATCAGGGACTTTCTGCGGAAAGAGGCGACGGCCCGTTTTTTAAGGTATGTGCCCATTGATACCCAGTCCAATCCCCGATCCAAAATGCACCCTTCTTCGGAAGGGCAGTGGATATTGGGCAAAATGCTGCGGGAAGAACTCATTGATCTGGGATTGAAAGATGTTCTGCTGGATGCCTATTGTTATGTGTACGCCACACTGCCGGCCAAACAGGAATGTTCCGGACCTGCCGTCACATTCTGTGCCCATCTCGATACGGCGCCGTCGGAGCCGGGCGCCGATGTTCAGCCCATGGTCATTGAGACCTATGACGGAGAAGATATTCGGTTTGATGGTTCCCCAAAAGGACACCTGACCACAAAGGCGTCTCCGGAACTGCTGGAATTTGTGGGAGAAACGCTGATTCTAAGCGATGGACGAACGCTTCTGGGTGCCGATGACAAAGCGGGTATCGCTGAAATCATGGCGGTTCTGGCCGCCTTTCAGGCGTTTCCCAAACTGCCCCATCCAGAGCTGAGAATCGTTTTCACCCCCGATGAAGAGATCGGTGCCGGTACCGATTTCATCCAAATGAACCGGCTGGGGAAATATGGTTACACCTTGGACGGAGGACCCCTGGGGGAAATTGAGGCGGAATGTTTTGACGCATGGGGCTTGGAACTCTTTTTCAAGGGCCGGAATATTCACCCCGGCTACGCCAAGAATCAAATGATCAATGCGGGGGCCGTGGCGTCCCGCTTCGTTGCGGCAATGCCCGAATGGGAAACACCGGAGCACACCGAGGATCGGGAAGGTTTTTATCATGTGACCGGCATAGAGGGGGATGAGAACAGGGCAAAGATCAGTCTGATTGTTCGGGATTTCCAAAAGGCCCGGAACCTTCGCCGAATGGAATATCTGAAAAAGCTGGCGCGCATCTTTGAGCTTCGCTATAGGGGCTTAAAAGTCCAAATAAAAACGACGGATCAATACAACAACATGAAGGAGGTTCTGTGCCGCTATCCGGAGGTGGTGGACAAAGCCAGAAAGGCCATCCTGGCCTCCGGGATAGAACCCCGCGAGAATCCGATCCGCGGCGGCACGGACGGGGCGCGGCTTTCCTTTATGGGGGTCCCCACGCCAAACATATTTACAGGCGCCATGCGGGTCCACTCGAAAACCGAATGGATACCGGTGAAGGCCCTTGAGAAGGCGTCAGAGGTCATCGTGCGGCTCTGTGAGCTTTGGAGTGAAGTATGAAAAAAAAATGCCAGGAAAATAGAGTCTGAATTAAAAAATCTGTGGAAAAAACTTGATTTTTTCGGAAATCGTGCTAGGTTGCACACCATTATTAACTTTCCGCCCCTAGCTCGTGGGCTGGCTTCGTTTTTGGACAGAGATTCCATTTCCAAAGTGGCAGCCGCAAGTATGGTCGTGTGGATTTTTCAGAAAGAAGAAGGAGAAGTCACTATGGCAAATGGAACTGTAAAATGGTTCAGCGATCAAAAAGGTTTTGGTTTTATTGAGCAGGAGGATGGGCCGGATGTTTTTGTCCATCATTCCGCGATCTTGATGGATGGGTTCAAATCCCTCAATGAGGGGGATCGGGTCACCTTTGATATCGAACAAGGTCAGAAAGGCCCTGCCGCGGCAAATGTGAAGCTTGCGTAACCTGAACCGTTTATCATTCGTTATTCCAAAAAAGGGGCGCTCCTTTCCCGTTTGAAAGGGCGCCTTTTTTTCTGCCGTTCCCCATTTACGGGGCCGCTTTGGCACATCTTTATCCCCCTCAATTTCCAACCTTTACGGAAGCTTCCCAGATGGTGTACAATTCCTTCAATAGAGAATCACCACGCCCTCTTTTTGGAAGTTCATGAAAATGGCCCTAAATCGACTATTTCTAAACGCAACGATGCTTCTTGCGGCGGCCCTGTGCGTGCCGTGCCAGGGTCGTGCCGTAACGGTCGGAACCGTTGATCAACTGGCGGCGGCGCTTTCGGCGGCAAATTCGGGGGGTGATAAAGAGATCCTGCTGGAAGACGGCACCTACACCCTCGATTCGGCTCTGATCATCCGGGCCGATGATGTAACGATCAGAAGTCTCTCTGGGAATCGAAGCAGCGTAACCCTTCGCGGCACGGGGCTTCCCGGAACCGTATCGCATATTTTCTTTGTTGAAGGAGACCGCTTCACGGCACGGGATATGACCCTTCGGGAAGTCTATTACCACGCCATCCAGATGCAAATTGATGCCCAGGCACCCGCCTTTATCAATCTCCACATTCTGGATACCTATGAACAGATGATCAAGGTCCCCTATGATGAAAGCCAGCCGGACCGCCATTCGGACGATGGTTTGGTGGAAGGGTGTCTGTTCGAGTACAGCGCGGGCATCGGTCCCCAATGGTATATCGGCGGCGTGGATGCTCACCACGCCGCCAACTGGGTGATACGGGGCAATGTTTTCAAGAATATTCGCAGCCCCGCTGATGCCGTGGCGGAGCATGCGGTCCATTTCTGGAGCGATTCCAGCAATACCCTGGTGGAGGGGAATACCATCATCAACTGTGATCGCGGGATCGGTTTCGGGCTGGGGGACCGTGGGCATACAGACGGCATCATTCGAAACAACATGATCTACCACGATGGGTCGGAAGGTTTTGGCGATGTGGGCATCGGACTGGAATCCTCGCCAGGTACGAGCGTCTACAATAATACGGTTTTTCAGGAACACGATTACGCCAATGCCATTGAATACCGCTTTGCGGCAACCACCGGCGTGACCATCGTCAACAATCTCACCAACAAGCTGATCGCTCAGCGGAACGACGCTTCCGCAACGGATTCAAACAACGTAACCCACGCATCGGCGGGATGGTTTGTAGATCCTGTAGGCGGTGATCTTCATCTCGCTTCCTTGGTTGTGGATGTGGTCGATCAAGGCATTGCCGTTGCCGGTTTGACCGAAGATTTTGACGGAGATACAAGACCCCAGGGATCGGGGTATGACGTGGGTGCCGATGAATACCCCGCGGATGAGACCTGTCCTGATTGTTCTGCTCTTGATGTGGTCATATCGCAGGTGACCTTTCCCTCGGGGGCCACTTGCGTATGTGAGGCCAGAGGCTCCATTACCCTTCTATCGAACGTATCGATCGAAGAAAACGCTTCCGTGACACTGATTTCGCGGGTGGTCAGGATCCAATCGCCGGTAACGGTGGCAAAAGGGGCCCTTTTGACCGTAAGGGCCCCCTGAACGGAATTACATACTCTTGTTGCGTATCATAATGGCGGAGGAACCATTCTCATGCGGATTTTAGTGGTAGAGGACGATCGCAAAATCGCCTCTTTTGTCGCAAACGGTCTTAAGGAAGCCGGTTTTGCGGTGGACGTGGCCCATGACGGCGTGGACGGTCTTCATTTGGGGGAGACCGAGCCCTATGACGCTGCCGTGGTGGACATTATGTTGCCGGGTATCGATGGCCTGTCTCTTATTGAGCGGCTCAGGGAGAAGAAGATTACCACTCCGGTGATCATCCTGAGTGCAAGGCGGTCGGTCGACGATCGGGTCAAAGGGCTTCAGACCGGCGGGGATGATTATATGACAAAGCCCTTTTCATTCTCCGAACTCCTGGCCCGGATCCATGCCCTCATTCGCAGATCATCCCGGGTAGCGGAACCGTCCACACTTCACGCCGCGGACCTGACCCTCGATCTTTTGACCCGGGGGGTAACTCGCGGAAAAGATGAGATCAGCCTTCCCGCGCGGGAATTTGCCCTGTTGGAACATCTGATTCGCAACAAGGGCCGTATTGTCTCCAAAACCGCCATTTTGGAGCACGTCTACGATTACAGTTTCGATCCACAAACCAATGTGGTGGACGTGCTGGTCTGCCGTCTCAGGAACAAAATTGACAAGGATTTTGACAAGAAGCTGATACACACGGTGCGTGGAATGGGATATGTCCTCAAGGAGCAGTAGCAAGATCGGTCTCACCTTCAGCTTCAAGCTGAGCCTGTTGTATGCGCTCTTTTTCGTCATCGCCTCAGGCGGTCTTTTTCTGGTTGCCTACTATCTTATCGGCAGCATGGCGGAGCAGCGGGAAAAGGAGATCGTTCAGAGCCGTATCGAGGAGTATCGGGCCTGGTTTGAGGAAGGGGGCATTCGGGCACTCAAGGCCCGTTTTGATGAACAGCCCAACCCGGAAGGGGACATATTTTTCGTTCGCATTGTGGGGCCGCTGAATCAGGTGCTCTTTTTGAAATTTCCCCCCGGCTTTGAAGGGTTGGATCCCCGCCGGCTGCAGGGTATTCAGCCGGGGACAAAGGACTTCTGGCTTTCCCTTGAAAACTCCGCGAACAAGGGGGCCTGGACCGTGGGGATGGCCTCCCTGCCGGGAGGCATCACACTGCAGGTGGGAAAGAGCTCGGCCCGAAGCCGGGAATTGCTTTCCTATTTCAAGACCGTCTTCTTGATCTTCATGATCCCCATCCTTCTGCTGGGTGTGATCGGCGGGAGCATGGTCACCTTTCGCGCCATCCGGCCGATTCGAAGCCTGATCGAGACCGTGAAGAGCATTCTGAGGACCGGGGAAATGAGCCTGCGCGTGCCGGTTCGCCGTGAAAAGGGGGAAATGGATGAACTGGTGGGACTGTTCAATCGTGTCCTGGACAAGAACGACCGGCTCATTCAGGCCATGCACAATTCCCTGGACAATGTGGCCCACGATCTGCGCACGCCCATGACCCGCCTTCGGGGCGTGGCGGAATTGGCCCTTCAGGCCCCCGAAAACCGTGACGCCTGCCTTGAGGCACTGGGGGACTGCATGGAAGAGTCGGAACGGGTGCTGACCATGCTCAACACCCTCATGGACGTGGCGGAGGCGGAAACCGGTGTCATGCGGCTTGAGATAGCACCGCTTCCGGTCTCCCATGTGATCAGGGACGTGGTGGATCTCTATGAGATCGTGGCCGAAGAGCAGGAAACAAGCATTCACCTGGATCTGGACGATAGAATGACCATCGAAGCGGACCGAACCCGGCTTCAACAGGTCCTGGCCAATCTGATGGACAACGCGCTCAAGTATGGGGGAAAGGGGGGGACTGTCAGCATCCTGAGCAGGGGGGAAGGCGACAGTGCCGTGATATCCTTGTCCGACGAAGGAATGGGGATTGCCGAGAGCGAAATTCCGAGAATTTGGGAACGCCTCTACCGGGGGGATCTCAGCCGCTCGCGGCGGGGCCTGGGGCTTGGCCTCAGTTTTGTGAAAGCCATTGTAAAGGCCCACGGTGGCACGGTCCAGGTGGAAAGCCGGTTGAAACAAGGATCCACGTTCATCGTAAAGCTTCCCTTAAAACAATCCTAAATAATCAAGGGGCTTTCCTGGGCCCGGAAATCCGATAGAAGATCACGTAAAGGGTGGGGATGAAGACCAGGGTCAGAACCGTGGCAAAGAGCAGCCCACCCATGATGGTCACCGCCATGGATCCGAACAGGTTGTCGGTGACCAATGGGATCATCCCCATGGTTGTGGTGCAGGCGGTGATGAGGACCGGGCGGACCCGGGTAAGGGATGCCTGCACAACGGAATCGTAGCGATCATTCCCTTCGGCAATCCACAGGTCGATCTCCCCGATAAGAATGACGGCATTTCGAATCATCATGCCGATGAGGCTCAGCATCCCCAGCATGGCCATGAAACCGAAATCCTTGTGGGTCAGCAAAAGGCCCGCGGTGATGCCGATAATGGAAAGGGGGAGGGTCAGAACAATGATCAGGGGTTGCCGCACACCGTTAAACAACAGCACCACGAAGACCAGCATGAGCGCCACGGAAAGGGGTACCTGGGCGTAGACGCTTTCATTGGATTGATTTGCGTATTCGTACATGCCGCCCCATGAAAGGGTGTAGCCCGGCGGCAGCGGAATGGCCTCGAATTTGGATGCCAGGTCGTTTCTCAGTTTCACGGTGGTGATGCCCGGTTTCGGGTTGCATTGCACGGTGATGGTCCGAATACGGTCATAGCGGTAAATGATGGGATCTTCCATTTTGATGTCCCGGCCATCCACAAGGGAACCGAGCGGTCTGCTGGTGTTCCCATCACCCCAGACCGGCACATTGTCCAGGTCCGGGGTGATGGATCTTTCCGTCTGGGGCGCCCGCACCCGAATGGGAATCAGCCGATCCCCGTCCCTGAACTGGCCGATGGGAATGCCGTCGGTGAGGCGCAACAACGCATTTGCCACGTCGGGTCGGTCCACGCCCTGGCGCTGAGCGTCGATCTGGGAAAATCGGGGTTTCCAGACGGGAATGCGGTTTCGCCAGTTGTCCCGAATGTTTTTGGCTTTTGGATGATCGGCCATGATGCGTCTGGCCTTTAACGAAAGGTCACGCAGGATTTCAGGGTCATCCCCCGAGAACCTGGCTTCCACCTCGTAAACAGGACCTCCCGACAGGTCGAAGGGAATCACCAGCGGATCCCCTTCGGGAAAGTTGGCGGCAAGGTAGGTGCGGGTGCGCTCAATCAGGTCCTCTACCTGGTCCGACGTATGGGTGTTCACAACGATGATGCCGTAACAGGCGTACTCCTGCACGGGATTGAAGGTGAGCAGAAAACGAAGGGGGCCGGATCCCACGGTGGTGGTAACGCTTTTCACTTCAGGCCAGGCCCGGATTTCTTTTGCGATCTCTTTCAGATCCGCTGAAGTCTTTTCAATGCGTGTCCCCTCGGGCAGCCAGTAATTGACCTGATATTGGGGGCGTTCCGCCGGCTGCATGAACACCTGTTTCATGAACTCGGATCCCCAGCCGGCCACGAAAAGAAGTCCCGCCATGACCATAACGGTTAGCCAACGGTGCTTCAGGGAGTTCTCCAAAAGAAACCGGTAAATCTTGTAGAAATGGTTTTCATAGGGCGGTTTGTCTTTTTTCTTTTCGGAAATTTTGAGGATTTTCGAACTGACCACCGGGACCACGGTCATGGCCTGAATCCAGCTGATGGCGAGCGCTATGGCCACCACGTCAAAAAGGGTTTTGCAGAATTCACCGGTACTGCTTTTTGCCAGATCAATGGGCAGAAAACTGGCGCAGGCAACGGCCGTGGCCACGATCTGGGGCCAGCCCGTGGCTTTAGCGGCCTGGATGCAGGCCTGGTTTGTCTTCAGTTTGCCGGCCCGAAGCCTTACCATGACGTTGTCGCTGACGACCACGGAGTCGTCCACCAGCATGCCGAGTGCCAGAATAAGAGAAGAAACCGAGACAATCTGGAGATCGATTCCCAACCAGTACATGACGAGAAACGTTCCGCAGATGTTGACGATGAGCCCGTTGGTAATGACCAGGGCACTTCTGAATCCCAGGGATACCAAAAGCACGCCCAGCACGATGGCAATGGCTTCCAGCAGGGACGTGATGAAGTCATTGACCGAATCCATGACCTCTTTGGATTGGTAATTGATGATTTCAAGGGAAAGGCCTGCCGGCATATGGGCGGTCATCTCATCCAGTTTCTTTTGAACCGCGTTGCCCATGGCCACGGCATTCCCGTGGGTCACCGTTGAAATGCCGATGCCGATGGCCGGTTTGCCGTTGTGCCGGAAGAGCACTCTGGGCGGGTCCTGGTATTGCCGTTCAATCTTCGCGATATCTTTCAGAAAAACCGTTTTCCCGCTGCCCGCATCGGATACCACCAGATGGCGGATGTCGTCTACACTTTGAAAGTTCCCCGTGGGCATTAGAGAGACCTTCTGCTGTTGGGCATTCAGACTTCCGGAGTAGGTCAGCCGGTTTTGCGCCCGCAGACAGTTGATGATGTTGTTCGGGTGGATGCCCAGGGTGGCCATGCGCGGTCGCGAGAGTTCCACAACAATTTCCTGGGGTTGTACGCCGAACAGCTTCACTTCCGAGACGTCGGTGCAGCCCTTGAGCCTTTTTTGCATGAACTCTCCGTATCGCCGCAGTTCCTCATAGGAAAAGCCGGGCCCGGTGAGGGCCAGGAAGACCCCGTAGGTCTCTCCAAAATGGTCGATGACTTCCGATGGTCCGGCCCCTTCCGGCAAAAACATCTGGGCATTGTGGATCCGTTCCCTTAAGTTGTTCCATATCTGAGGCATGGCTTCCGGCGGATAGGAGTCCTTTATGTCCACATAGACGGTGGAAACACCGGGCCGGCTCATGGATCGCACGTGCTTTAAGCTCTGCAGTTTCTGGGCGGCTTTTTCAATGACATCGGTAACCTGAAGCTCCACTTCTTCGGCAGTGGCCCCCGGGTACTGGGTGATGACAAGGGCGGTTTGAACGGTGAAAGTGGGATTCTTGAGTTTGCCCATGTCGAAGTAGGCGGCAATGCCCCCCAGAACGATAAACACGGAGAAGATCATGACCGTGGTCTTGTTTCGTATGGCCCACTCGGTGATGTTCATGTCATTGCCAATTGCTATTTTTCGCGAGAATACCGTTTCAGAATCATGACCTTTTGACCTGGCCTGAGGTGTTGAAGCCCGGCGGTTACCACCCATTCGCCGGCAGAGAGCCCCTTTTTGATTTCAATGCCGTTATCGGTGAGACCGGCCGTTTTGACGTGCCTGGGCTGCACCACGCCCTTCTTTTCATCCACCACCCAAACCAGGGGATTCCCTTTGGGGTCCGTATCCACGGCACTGGCCGGAATCTCCATATACCGTTCTTCCACGAGCCGTTTAACCGTAATCTCCAGCAGACCGTTCATGCCGGGTCGAATATCCGTCTGTTTTCGGGCGTCAAAAATCACCGTGATGGGGTAGGTATTGGCAGGCGGCAGGGCGCTGGGACCGATCCCTTCCAGTTTCGCTGGAAGCCGCAGGCCGCCCAGTGCCGGAACAAGGAGAGCATAGGTCAAAAAGCGGCTTTGCTCCGGCATAAGCGACGGTGAGAGCTGTGCTCTTGCCTTCAGATGCGAGAGATCCACAAAAAGAACCACAGAGTCCCCTGCCGATACCGTGTCAAAGGCATTGGCCCTTTTTTCCGCCACAATCCCGGAAAAAGGGGCTGTGAGGCGTGTATAGGAGAGCCTGCGTCTGGCTTCATTCAGTTCCCTTTGCTGCATTTTCACCTGGTCTTCGGCGGCCCTCGCCTCGGCACGGGCATTATCCAACTGGCTGATGTCCACATCCTGGTTGGCCCAGAGTTTCTGCATTCTCTCAAGATGAAGTCCCGCGTTTTTCTGTCGGGCTGCGGCCTGGGCCAGGGCCGCCTCGGCCTGCCCCGTGGCATCTTTGAAATCCCGCTGGTCCAAAGAAGCGATCAGGGCGCCTTTTTGGATCACTTGGCCCACGGTGACGGGGATTTCCAATACACGGCCCGGAACGCGGAAAGCAAGGCGCGTCTCCATTTTCGTCATGACCGTGGCAGGCAGTTGCCGCACGAACGTATTCGAAACCGGGGCGACCCGAAGTGCTTTGACCGGAACTACCCCTTGATTGCCGTTGCCGACCGGTTTTTTTTCATCGGCGGGTGCTCCGGCCGGCAAAAACCCCGTTACAAAAGCCCACACCATCAGAGCACTCAGATACGGCTTTTTCATGGACATCCTCTTCTTTCATTGGTCCTTTCTACCCAAACGCGCTTTCAGCGCCTCCCACCAGGCTTCCTGTTCCGTTTCCGGTATCAATGCGGCTATGCGATTCATGGATCTTTCCACTTCAATAACCGCTTTTTGAAACCGATATTCGCTGAGGATCGCTTCCCTTTCCTGCACCAGTGCCTGTCGCTGAGCATCCAAAAGGTCCAGAATGGTGGCCACCCCTTGGGCGTATCCGTCACGAACGATTTTGTAATTCTTCCTGGCCGCTTCGGCCGCCACCCGGGCATACCCCATGTCGGACCTTGCGGCGGAGGCTTTGATGAGGGCGTCTCTGGCCCGTTCTTCAACGATCTCGCTGGCTTCCCGGTGAAGGGATTCAAGTCTTTTGAGCGTGGCCCTGTTTTTTCTAACGTCCACCACCTTGCCGCCGCCTTCAAAAAGGGACCAGACCAATTTGACCTGAACGGCCCAGTGGTTGTCGGCGTCTTCCGGAACACCCTTAAGGAATTCGTCGACCACCAGCACGTTGCTAAAGGTCTGATCGAGGGTGTGGCTTAATCCGAACTCAACGGAGGCTTCGGGCACAAAGAAACGCCGCTTAAAGTAACCCCTGAGAATTCTGGTGGCGTCGATGAGGCGGTCGATGGATTTCAGTTCCGGCGATGTATCGAGGGCCGTATCGACCACATGGGAGGTAAGTGCTGAAAAATCACGGGGGTTTAGAACCAGCGACATGAAGTTTTTTTCATTGAACGTCCCCGGGATCTGGGAAGGGCGCAGATTTTTAAAGCGCCAGATCCGATCCTGTTTTTCTCCCATGATCCGATTTAACGCCACCATGGCCCGCTCCAGGGTGGATTTGGCATTGATGAGTTGACCTCTGTCCTGGGCCGCCTGTGTCTCCCATCGGTACACCTCCTGGGGACCGGCGGTCCCGGCCGCCTTTCGCTCTCGAGCCGTTTGAAGGTTCTGCTGGGTCAGCTTCAGGTTATAGTCCCGAATCCAGTAGAGAGCTGCGGCCGCCAGGCAATCCATGTAGAATTCCTGGGCGTTGGCCGCCACATCCAGCCGTTTTGATTCTTCTTCAAAGAGTGCGCTTTCAACCCCCCGGTTGGCGGCACGGAGTTTACTGATGACCGGATCACTGAAAATGAGCTGTTTCAGGGCGAAACCGGCGGAACTTCGCTGCTGTGGCAGGGCGCCGAAAGAGCGCTGGGCGAGATTCTCGTCGACCCTGAGATAGCCGGCCTCGCCTCTGATCTGCGGAAAGAGGCCGGTGAGCACGCGATTGCGGTCCTGTCGGTCTTCTTCCACTTTGGCCTGTTTCACGGAAAGGCTGGCATTGTTCTTAAGGGCCCGTTCAACGGCCTGGGCCAGAGTCAATCCTTCGGTGCTCCCCTTTTTTAGATAGTGGTCCAGAGGGAGTCGATCTACCTCAGGCAGGGCCGCGATAACGCTTTTTTTGGGGGGCTCCGGTGCCACTTCTTCGGCTTCTCGGGCCACGGTTTCGGTGATGCGATACTTCACGGCCAGGGCCGTCGCTTCATTGATCTCCAGTTTTCTTTTCGGTTTGACCTTTTCAAGGGGGTTCCTGGCCTTCATGCCTGAAAAAAACCGCATGGCGTTTAAGGCCGCGTGACGTGCCAGCCGTTCATTCATGGAGGGAAGCTGGCAGGCCAGGGCACCGTTTTGAACATCCGCGGCGCCGGCCCCTGAAAAGACAAAACATCCCCGTCTGTTGAGTTGAGCGATCAATTGTTTCCGCTCCCTTTGAGACATCTGAAGCCCCGGTGTCAGATAGACCGCCTTTACATTCTTGCCCATGGATGAAAGGGTATCCTCGGCTGTTTTTCCAAGCGGTTTTACGGCCGCGGTCAGCCCCTGTTTTTTTGCGGCCTCAAAAAGCTTCTGCTTCAGTTCCTTAAACTGTGTCAGCAAGACACTATCCACAAATATGGTTATTTCCCTGGTTTTGAAGATGCTGCGGGCGACCTTTAGGTCGTTTTGGATCTGGCTGGGGATGACCGCCAGGGCGACGGGGACTCTTTTGCCCGATGCCGCTAAAGGAAAGAAGTCGGGATCAAAACTGAATAGGCCGACAATCGGTTTGCCCACAGTACGGGCCGATCGGACAGCCTGTGTGCCCAATAGGGGACCGTTCACAAATATCAGGTCCACTGAAGGGTCTTTTAGGACCTGGCGTAGAAGGTGGGCGGCCTCTTCCCTTTGCCACCCGGCCGAAGCGGTTTTTTGGAACTGTGGCGCTATTTCTCCCTCCCCCAGTATTTCAAGGGCCTTTTTGAAGCGACGGGTAAGATCGTCCAGAGGTTCGCTCGTTCCGTCTGTCAAAAGGGCGATTCTTTTGGGCATCGGGCCGGGCATCTGCGCCGTACATGGGTCTGTGAGGAAAAACAGCACGGCCGTAACAGTTAAGAAAAAGAGGTATTTTAGGATTCGATCGGTGAGATCCCGACGGGAGATGATCATATTCCTTTCTCGTAGCCTGAAATCTTCGGGAATGGTCCGTTGCTTGACAGAATTTAGCAGGAAACTATATGCTTTTGAAAAAAGAGAGTCAAGCATGTGACGATGATTGCTTGACTAATCCCAATAAGGTGATAAATTTGGACTCGTCCCTGATAACTCTCGTGAGTCTGTTATGAAAACCAAACCAATACCGTGCGTTGTCGTCGCGCTGATCCTCTGTTTTATGCTGGGAAGCATCCCTTTTCGGACAATACTGGTTTGCGTGCATGGGGAGGATTTTCACGGGAAGCAGGCGGTTCATTTGCATTATGATCAATTGCCGGGGCAACCCTGCGAAGATTCATCAGAAGGGTTCAATCATGGGGAGAGTGGGGAAGGGCGGCGACACTTCTCCCTGAGGCTCGAAACCATCAACCGGTCCCAACCCACATTTAAGCGGGTGTTGAGCCTGCGCCTGCCAATTCAGTTCCGGAATATGGCGGCTGCATCCGTTTCCCCGGGGATTTTTCAGGAAGGCCCCTCATTTGGACAGACCTCTTCCGGTTTCCTTGACACGTCATTTACCACCACCACCATTTTAATCATTTGATCATCTCTTTTCTCCTGGACAATAACGTTTTTTAGGTTCGTTTTTTTCGCCTGATTATTCCCTAAAAGGAGAGATGATCCATGCGTTCTGTTGCACGTCTATATTGGAAATGCTTTGGGGTTATGCTGCTGCTGGTTTTTGGGGGATTTTTTCCTGCCAATGCAGGTGGAGAATCCTCAAAAGACCCTTTTGATTTTGGCGGAAATCCCATCACTTTAAAAAAGGCCGTTGAACTGGCAATTGCCCATAACCCGATCCTCAGTGCCTCCCTCTGGGAGCGGCGTGCCATGGACGGGCGGGTACTCCAGGCAAGCCTTCTGCCCAACCCTGAAATTGGCGCCGAAACAGAAAATTTTGCCGGC